>CAXTOE010000341.1:0-3490 GCA_964245685.1 uncultured Acetobacteraceae bacterium
GGCTGGCGGTGTCGGACCGGATCGCGGTGCTGTTCCGCGGCCGCTTCGTCGGCCTGACCAGCCGCGCGGCGGTCGATGCGACCCGGCTCGGCCTGTGGATGTCGGGCGCGCCCGCGTGATCCGCTGGCGTCTCCCGGTCGCCCTGTCGGTCGCCCTGCCGATCGCCGTACCCTGCGGCCTCGCCGCCTGCCTGCTCCTGGCCGCGCTGCCGGCCCTGAGCGGCCAGTCGGCCGCGGCCGCGCTGGACCGCAGCACGCCCTACCTGCTCGGCGGCATCGGGGTGGCGCTCTGCTTCCGCGCCGCCGTCATCAACAACGGGGCCGAACGTCAGATCGCGGTCGGCGGCCTGGCCGCGGTCGCCGCATCGCTCGCCTGGCCGGTGCGCGACCCGTGGCTGGCGATCCCGTGGGCCCTGTGCATGGGCGCGCTGGCCGGCGCCGGCTGGGCCGGGTGCGCGGCGATCCTGCATCTCGGCCGCGGCGTGCACGAGGTGCTGGCGACCCTGCTGCTGAACTTCGTCGCCCTGCTGCTGGTGCAGCTGCTGCTCGCGGGCGGCCTCGGTGAACCGGGTGCCGGCTTCCTGCAGACCGCGCCGATCCCGCGCGCGGCGCGCCTGCCCCGCCTGCCCGGCCTCGGCGCGCATCTCGGCTTCCCGCTCGCCCTGGCAGCGGCCGCGCTGGGCTCGATGCTGTTGTGGCGCACCCGGTTCGGCTTCGGCCTGCGCGTGCTCGGAGCCTCGCCGCAGGCCTGCCGCTACGCAGGCTTCGACGTGAAGCGCCTGACCGCCGGCGTCATGCTGCTGGCGGGCGGGCTCGCCGGGCTCGGCGGTGCGGTGGAGGCGCTCGGGCTGCACCGGCGGCTGGTCGAAGGCTTCTCGCTCGGGTTCGGCTTCCGCGCGGTGACGGTGGCGCTGCTCGGGCTGCTGGAACCGCTCGCGGTGGTGCCGGCCGCGCTGTTCGTGGGCCTCCTGGAGACCGCGGCGCAGGCGATGCAGCGGCAGACCGGCCTGCCCTCCTCGCTGGTGACGGTGCTGGAAGGGCTGACCGTGCTGCTGGTCCTCGCCGCCACCGCGCGTCGCCGCCGGATCTGACGGCCACGCATGGACCTGCTCGCCGCCTCGATCCGGATCGGCACGCCGCTGCTGCTGGCCGCACTGGGCGGCCTGCTGTGCGAACGCGCCGGCGTATTCGCCGTGGCGCTGGAAGGCATGATGCTGTCCGGCGCCTTCGCCGCGGTGCTGGCGACCTGGGAGACCGGCGCCGCCAGCCTGGGCGTCCTGGCCTCGCTGCTCGGCGGCGCGCTGATCGGCTGCCTGGTGGCGCTGGTCGCGGTGCGCTGCCGCGCCGACAACATGGTGACCGGCCTGTCGGCCAACATCGTCGCACTCGGCGGCACCAGCACGCTGCTGCGGCTGGTCTCGCCCGGCCATGGCGCTTCGATGCGGCTGGTGCCGCTTGCCGCCTGGCCGCTGTTCGGCCTCCACCGGCTCGCCGTGGTGGGACCGCTGTTCGTGCAGCCGCCGCTGACCTGGCTGGCGCTGCTCGGCTGCATCGCGCTGACGCTGTTCCTGCGCCACAGCCAAGCCGGCCTCACGCTGCGCGCGACCGGCGAGCATCCGGCCGCGGTGTTCGCGGCAGGCGTCGACCCGCTGCGCGTGCGGGTGGTCGCGGTGATCGCCGGCGGTGCGATCGCGGGTCTCGGCGGCGCGGTGCTGTCGTTGCAGCAGCTCGGCGGCTTCACCGACGGCATGACCGGCGGCCGCGGCTACCTCGCGCTCGCCTCCCTGATCGTCGGACGGTGGACACCCTTCGGTGCGGCCCTGGCCTGCCTGGTGTTCGGCGGCGCCGAAGCCTTGGAGCTGAATCTGGAGGCGGCGGGGCTCGGCGCCGATCCCTACCTGCTGCAGATGACGCCCTATCTCATCGCGCTCGCCGTGCTGGCGCTGGTCGGCCGATCGGCCAAGCTGCCGGCTTCGATCGGCCGTCCGCTGGAGGGTGGCCTCTAGGGGGTGCCGGGAGGGAAGAGCAAGGGCGCTGCCCTTGACCCGCTGGGGCCGGCGGCCCCAGACCCCGATCTTCTCGGGCATGGCGGTCTGGCGAGGACCGGGTGCCGACACAGATCACCGGCAGTGGTGTCTGAACACGGTCTTGGGCCATGCTCTCCCGCTTCCGTCGCTCTCGCCGACGCCGGTCTTCTACGGGTCGGTTCGCCCTGCACCTGCCCGACCGACACCGCGCGCGCCGCGCGAAGGGATCTCATTCTTGCTCGTCCTGCCGCCGGCTGCAGCCCTGCGCGCCTCTGAGGCCGCCGCACGACCTGGCGGCTGCCCGCGAGCTCAACCTCACGCCGAGCGCGGTCAGCCATCAGCTTCGGCATCTGGAGGCGCCAGCGCCTAGTGCCGATCGTGCGGCAAATCCTGACCTCGCCGGCAGACGCTCCCGCTGACCTGCGCAGGCCGGATCTGGTCGAGCTTCTGCGAGCCACCCGACGATGACCGAACGCTCATGGTCCACGTGAGAAGATGGCGTCTGGCTCCCGGCAGCAT
This sequence comes from uncultured Acetobacteraceae bacterium, assembly GCA_964245685.1. Classification (GTDB taxonomy): domain Bacteria; phylum Pseudomonadota; class Alphaproteobacteria; order Acetobacterales; family Acetobacteraceae; genus Lichenicoccus. The sequence goes on from CAXTOE010000341.1 coordinate 2,546, forward strand.
GGGCGGCTAGTCGGAACCGGACTGCGGCCAGCGGGAGCCGCGATCTGGAGGATCCGGCGCCGATGCAGGACGTTCACGCGCCGACGGCTCCCGAACTCCTGCGTGGACCGATCCGCACGCCTCGCCGTCTCGCGCACGTCACGTGACCCCGTTCGTGCTGGCCGGCGTGATGTGCGCGGCCCTGCTGCACGCCAGCTGGAACGCGGTGCTTCGTGGCGGAAGCGACCAGCTCTGGTCGATGACGCTGATGATGATCGCGATCACCTGCGTCACCGCGGTCGCCCTGCCGTTCGTGCCGTGGCCCGACGCGGCGAGCTGGCCCTACGTGATCGCCTCCGCGGTCATCCATACCGGCTACAACGTGTCCCTCGTGCGAACCTACCGCTCCGGGGATCTCGGACAGACCTATCCCGTGTCGCGCGGCTCCTCGCCTGTCCTGGTCGCGCTGGGTGCCGCGGTCTTCGCCCACGAGGCCCTCGATGTCGTGTCCTGGACCGGCATCGCGCTGATCTCCGTCGGGATCCTGTCGCTCGCGGTGCGAGGCGGGGGGGTTCGGGCGGACTTCCTTCCCGCGGCGTTCACCACCGGTGTCCTGATCGGCGGCTACACCGTCGTCGACGGGATCGGGGTGCGGCTCTCCGGAAACAGCGTGGCGTACTCCGCCTGCATGTTCCTGCTGTGGAGCATGACGATGCCCGCGATCTACTACGCGCTGCGCGGCGCGACACCGCGATACGGCAGAGCCCAGACCGCGATGGCGCTGAGCGGCGGCATCGTCTCGATCCTCGCCTACGGCATCGTCATCTGGGCCATGCAGTACGGCGAGATGGGGGTGGTCTCCGCGCTGCGCGAGACGAGCGTGGTCTACGCGGCCATCATCGGGCGGCTGTTCCTCCATGAGAGGCTGACCGCGCGCCGGATCGCGTCCTGTCTGGCGATCGCCGC
>CAXTOE010000341.1:3500-3764 GCA_964245685.1 uncultured Acetobacteraceae bacterium
AGCTTGATGCGTCGGCCATCGACGCCCAGCGATACCCGCCCGGCCTTGAGCGCCAGCGCGTCGTCGCCGAACACCTGGCGCCGCCAGCCGGCCAGCGCCGGGATCGCCGGCTCCGGCTCCACTGCCAGCCGGTCGATCTCCTCGGCCGAGGCGAGCAGCCTGGGTGCCACGTCGTGCTGCTCCGCCTTGGCCGCCAGCAGCACCTTGAGCAGCGACACCAGGGCGGGCGATGGCCGCGGCCCATCCTTGCGCGCCGCCTGCGGA
>CAXTOE010000342.1:0-711 GCA_964245685.1 uncultured Acetobacteraceae bacterium
GCGATCGCCGATGCCGGCGCAACCGCGCTGCTGGTGACGCACGACCAGTCGGAGGCGCTGTCGATGGGCCATCAGGTGGCGGTGCTGCGGGAGGGGCGGCTGATCCAGGTGGCGGATCCGCACACGCTGTATTGCCGGCCGGTGGATGCGGCGCTGGCGCGCTTCGTCGGCGAGGCGGTGCTGCTGCCCGGCGAGGCCGCCGGCGGCATGGCCGCCAGCTGCGCGCTGGGACTGCTGACGCTGGCCGAGCCGGCACGCGCGGGCGCGGTCGAGCTGATGATACGCCCCGAGCAGATCCGCGCGCTGCCGGCGCACGAAGCGGGGGTCGCGGCGGAGGTCGTATCGTCGGTGTTCTACGGTCCCGAGGCCACCGTCCGGCTGCGCCTGCACGACGGCAGCCTACTGTCGGCGCGCATGGCGGGGCAGGCGGCACCCGCTCCCGGAGCGGAAGTACGGCTGCGGGTGGAGGGTGCGGTGGTCGCCTTCGCGCCGCCCGCTTGACCGAGAGGTCACACCCGCGTAGATGAGAATGATTATTATTAACAAATTGCGGACGAGTCGCGTTCGCTGGAGCATCAGATGGCGTTCCGCCGCATCCCCCGGGACCGTCCACGGCGCCTCCGCCTGGGGATTTGCGTAGCGTGCCTGGCTGCCTTGCCCTGCGGCGGGCGAGCCCTGGGGCAGGCCGCGTCGTCGCAGAGCTCCCCCGGC
>CAXTOE010000342.1:721-3748 GCA_964245685.1 uncultured Acetobacteraceae bacterium
CGGCAGCACGACGCAGCAGAACCCGAGCCCCGGCACCGCCGGGGACACGCAGGCGGCTGCGGCCTCGCCCGGCGAGCCCGGCTTCGCCACGCAGCTATTCGCCTCGTCGCGCAGCAATCTGCTCGGCGACCTCTGGGGCGTGCGGCCGAAGCTCGGCAGCACCGGCATCTCGCTGGGGCTGCAGGAGACCAGCGAGGTGTTCGGCAACGTCACCGGTGGCATCCACCGCGGAGCCGCCTATGACGGGCTGACCCAGCTCAGCCTGGGCCTCGATACCGGCCGCGCCTTCGGCTGGCCGGGGGGCACCTTCAACATCAGCGCCTTCCAGATCCACGGCCGCGACCTGAGCAGCGACGATCTCGACAGCCTGCAGACCGCGACCGGCATCGAGGCGCAGCGGGCGACGCGCCTGTGGGAGCTCTGGTACCAGCAGGCGCTGCCCGACCGGCTCGACGTGAAGCTCGGCCAGCAGAGCCTCGATCAGGAATTCATCGACAGCGCCGGTTCCGGCCTGTTCATCAACACGGCGATGGGCTGGCCGCTGATCCCCTCGGTCGACCAGTATGCCGGCGGCCCGGCCTACCCCCTCTCCTCGCTTGGCGTGCGCCTGCGGGCGCAGCCGGTCGGGAGCCTGACCATCCTGGCCGGCGTGTTCGACGACAACCCGCCGGGCGGCAGCTTCGGCGACGACAGCCAGGTGCGGGGCGCGGAGCAGTCCGGCACCGCGTTCAACCTCGGCACCGGTGCGCTCGCGATCGCCGAGATCCAGTACGCGATCGACCAACCCTCGCTCGGCCAGATGGATTACGGCCGCGGCGGCGGGGGCCTGCCCGGCGTCTACAAGCTCGGCGCCTGGTTCGACAGCGGGGCCTTTCCCGATCAGCGCTTCGATGCCAGCGGCCGGTCGCTGGCGGATCCGGACAGCAGCGGCGACCCGAAGCTCCGACGCGGCGACTGGAGCGTCTACGGCGTGTTCGACCAGATGCTCTGGCGACCGGCGGCGGACGGTCCGCGCGCGCTCGGCATCTTCGCCCGCGTCATGGGGGTGCCGGACGACCGCAACCTGGCCAGCTTCGGCATCAATGGCGGGATCACCCTGAAGGCGCCGCTGCCGGGCCGCGACAACGACAGCTTCGGCATCGGCTACGGGCTGGCGAAGATCAGCGACCGGGCGAGCGGGCTCGACGCCGATCAGGCGCAGTTCGGTCATCCGGTTCCGGTGCGCTCCAGCGAGAGCTTCATCGAGGTCACCTACCAGGCGCAGCTGGCGCCGTGGCTGTCGCTGCAGCCCGACTTCCAGTACGTGTTCACGCCCTCCGGCGGGATCCAGGACCCGAACGATCCGGTCCGACGGATCGGCAACGAGGCCGTGTTCGGCCTGCGCACCAGTGTCACTTTCTAGGCGCGGTCCGCCGCCGAATCCTGCAGGACGCTTCCAAATGCGAGTAACTCGCGCTATCAACAGCTCTCGATCGAACCAGACGTCGTCGAACCTATTCGTCCCTCGGAGCCTGCCCATGCCTCGCGCGACCCGACACCTGGCGCATCGCGCGGCCGCGATCGGGGTCTGCCTGCTGGGCCTGTGCGCCGTCGCGGCGCGCGCCACCGAGCTGCCGTCGCACGGCTTCCTCGAGACGGTGCGCCGCCATACCGTGCTGGCCTCCACGGTGCCCGACAACGGCGACCAGAACCCCTACGCAGTGGTCGTGGTTCCGGTCTCCGCCGGCAAGCTCGCCAAGGACGACGTGCTGGTCACCAACTTCAACAACAGCGGCAACCTGCAGGGCCTCGGCACCACCATCGTGGACTACAGCCTGGCCAGCAAGCGGCTGAGCCTGTTCGCCCGCCTGCCGCGGCACCTGCCGCAGTGTCCGGGCGGCGTCGGCCTGACCACCGCGATGACGATGCTGCGGTCGGGCTGGGTGATCGTGGGCAGCCTGCCGAGCCAGGACGGCACCACGGCGAGCAAGGGGCCCGGCTGCCTGCTGCTGCTGGACGCCCAGGGCAGGCTCGCCGGGGCCCTCACCGGGCCTGCGATCAACGGTCCCTGGGGCAACATGGCGGTGGTCGATCGCGGCGACTCAGCGACGCTGTTCGTCAGCAACACCGGCTTCGGCGTGGCGGCACCCGGGCAGCCGGTGGTCAACAAGGCGACGGTGCTGCGGCTGCAACTGGCGATCCCGGCCGGGCAGCCGCCGCGCCTCACCGCCCAGACGGTGGTCGCCGACGGCTTCGGCGAGCAGGCCGACAAGGACGTGTTCATCGTCGGCCCGACCGGGCTGGTGCTGGGGACCGACGGGACGCTGTACGTGTCGGACGCGATCGGCAACAGCATCCGGGCGATCGACGACGCCACCACCCGCACCGGCAGCGCTGGTCTCGGGCGCGAGCTGACCCGGGACGGCTTGCTGAAGCGGCCGCTGGCGCTGGTGCGGGCGCCGAACGGCCACCTGATCGCGGTCAACGGGTTGAACGGCCAGGCGGTCGAGCTAGATCCAGCGGATGGACACCAGCTCTACGCGCAGTGGATCGATCCCAACAAGGCGCAGACGCCGCCGGGCTCCGGTGACCTGTTCGGCATCGCCATGACGCCTTCGGGCGACGGCTTCTACTACGTGGAAGACGAGATCAACGCCCTGGTTTGGGCACATTGAGGCGCGTGCGATGAGCGGCTGTCCGTTCGCATCCCGTCGCGGCTTCCTCGGCGCCGCCGGCATCGGCGCGGCCAGCGGCCTGGTGGCGGCTCTCGGCACCGCGCGCGCCGTCGGCACGCCGGCGGAGCACGGCATCTCCACCGACGGCCGCAGCGTCGGCCGACAGGTGCAGGAGCCATTCTACGGCACCCACCAGGGCGGCATCGTCACGCCGCGGCAGAACCACACCTATTTCGCCGCCTTCGACCTGATCACCAGTAAGCCCTCGGAGCTGGTGCGGCTGATGCAGGCCTGGACGTCGGCGGCGGCGCGGCTGGCGCCCGGCGAGACCGCCGTGCCGCTCGCCGCGTCGGCCGCCGCGCCCGGTGCGGAC
>CAXTOE010000343.1:0-3730 GCA_964245685.1 uncultured Acetobacteraceae bacterium
CGAGGACCGGTTCTTCGTCGCCGGCACCCCGGACGTCGTCGCCGACCAGATCGAGGTGTGGCTCGACCAGGACGGCATCGACGGCATCAACCTGCGCCAGTACCTCACCTTCGAGACCCTGCGCGACTTCGTTGAGCTGGTGGTGCCGGAGCTACGCCGTCGCGGCCGCTTCCGCTCGGGCTACGCGCCGGGAGAGACGCTGCGCGAGCGCACGTTCGGCGCCGGCCGCGCCCGTCTGCCGCCCGAGCATTTCGGCGCCCGCTACCGCGATCCGGCCGCGCTCGCGTCCCCGGCCGAGCCGCTGCGCCATGCCGACGGATCCGGTATCTAGGACGGTCGGGCGGCGGCGAGCGCGCAGAGCCGTGCCGTCAGCTCGTAGCAGCGCACGAACGACGTGACCGGCAGGAATTCGAAGCGCGAGTGGAAGTTCAGCGCCCCGGTGAAGTAGTTCGGCGTCGGGATGCCGCGCGACGACAGGGCCGAGCCGTCGGTGCCGCCGCGCATCGCGATCACCTTGGGCACGATGTCGAGGTCGTCGAAGGCGGCGCGCATCAGCTCGAGGCTGCGCCGATCCTCGCCGAGGCTGGAGGCGATGTTGCCGTAGACGTCCTCGATGCGGCAGCGCAGCGTGGCCCGCGGATGCGCCGCCCGCGTCGCCTCGACCGCGGCCTGGACCATCCGCTTGCGGCGCGCGAACGAGGCGTCGTCGAAGTCGCGGATCGACACCTTCAGCGTCGCCGTGCCGGCATTCGCCTCCATCGCGTTGAACCAGCAATAGCCTTCCCGGCCCTCGGTGTGCTCGGGCGTGTCGAACGGATCGAAGCGGGCGATCAGGTCGGCCGCGACCAGGAGCGGATTGACCAGCACCCCCTTGGCCGACATCGGATGCGCGGTGACGCCCTCGATCACGATCTCGACCGATGCGGCGTTGAAGGTCTCGAACACGAACTCGCCGATCTCGCAGCTGTCGATGGTGTAGGCGAAGTCGGCCGGGAAGCGGCTCAGGTCCATCGCCTTGGCGCCGCGCAGGCCGATCTCCTCGTCCGGCACGAAGGCGACCAGGATGTCGCCGTGCGGCGGCCGTTCGCGCGAGAGCGTCTCCAGCAGCGTCATCACCACCGCGACCGCGGCCTTGTTGTCGGCCCCGAGCACGCTGGTGCCGTCGCCGACGATCACCTCCTGGTCCCGGTAGGGCAGGATCTCCGGATGCTCGGCGACGCGCAGCCAGATCTCCTGGGCCGCGTTCAGGCAGAGATCCTCGCCGGCGAACCGGACCCGGCTCGGACGGATGTCGGGCGACAACCCGACATCGACGGTGTCGACATGCGCACAGAAGCCGATCCGCGGCGCGCCCGCGGCGGTTCCCGGCAGTCGCGCGGTGAGGATGGCCGATCCGTCGAGATGGATGTCGGCGAGGCCCAGCAGCGTCAGCTCGTGCGCCAGCAGGCGCGCCATCTCCCACTGCCCCGGCGTGCTGGGCAGGCTCCGCGCCCCGGCGTCGCTCTGGCTGCTGATCGCGAGGTAGCGGAAGAACCGGGTGACGAGCCGGTCAGCCAGCGCCTCTGTCGATGGATGCGTCATGTCATGTCCTGGCTGGCGATGGGCGGGTCACCGTACCGCCGTCTCGCGGTCGCGGAGGCTCGGTGATAGTGTGCGGCCGGCGCGCGGCGCGATGCCGGCCAGGAAAGGGAGATGGATATGCCACTGGATAGTGGCGCCGGCCGGCGTCAGCAATCTCTCAACGTCCTGGGCGGTCCGCTGGAGCCTTGCTCCCTCGAGCCGTTGACGGGGTTTCACCGCGACGGCTGCTGCAACACCGGCCCCCGGGACGTCGGCAGCCATACGGTCTGTGCGGTCGTGACCGCCGAGTTCCTCGCCTTCAGCAGATCGCGCGGCAACGACCTGATCACGCCGGCACCGGATCATGGCTTTCCCGGGCTCAAGCCGGGGGATCGCTGGTGCCTCTGCGCGCCGCGATGGCAGGAGGCGCTGCGCGCCGGCGCGGCACCGCGGGTGGTCATCCGCTCGACCGAGGCGAGCGCGCTGGAGCATTGCGCGCTGGACGACCTGCGAAGGTTCGCCTCCGACCTCGGCTGACCGGTCGCCGCCGGCCTATACATAACGATATCAGAACTGTTATGGTACCGGACCGAAAGGGTCCGGCCCGATGCCGGCTGGTCCCCGCGTTCATCTCTTCGAAAGCATTCTGGGGCAGCATACGCCGCCGGCAGCGAGAACCAGACCATGATGCGCATTCCCGCGATGATCGCTCTTCTCGCCATCGCCGCCGTGACGTGCCTCTCCGGTTGCGCACCGACGCGCCATCCCGCCGTCGACGCGGCCATGGGAGCCTCCTCGCCGAACTACGTGATCGGACCCGGCGATACGCTGATGGTCTCGGTCTATCACGTCCACGATCTCAGCCTTTCGCTGCCGGTGCGGCCGGACGGCCGCATCTCGATGCCGCTGGTCACCGACATGGTCGCCGCCGGCAAGACCTCGACGCAGCTCGCGCACGACATCCAGGCACGGCTCAAGGACTACGTGAAGGACGCCGACGTCACGGTCATCGTCACCGGCTTCGTCGGCCCGTTCGACCAGCAGGTCAGGGTGATCGGCGAGGCGACCCAGCCGCTGGCGTTCCCCTACAGCGACCACATGACCCTGCTCGACGTGATGATCGAAGCCAAGGGCCTGACCCGCTTCGCCGCCGGCAACAGCGCCAAGATCGTGCGCCGCGACGGCCACGGCTTCCAGACCATCCCGGTGCGGCTGGGTGACCTGATCCGCGACGGCGACGTCACCCAGAACGTCGGGATGCGGCCGGGGGACACCCTGGTCATCCCGCAGACCTGGTTCTGACGGCGCCGCCATGATCACGCTGAAGAACCTGCTCAAGCGCTACGGCATCGTCGCCTGGCGGCGTCGCTGGGCGGCGGTGATCCTCGCCTGGGCGATCTGCCTCGCGGGCTGGCTCGGGGTCGCGTTCATTCCTGACCAGTACCGATCGACGGCGCGGCTCTACGTCGATACCGGCGCCGTGCTGACGCCGCTGCTGAAGGGGCTGGCGCTCGACAGCTCCACCAGCAGCGACGTCGACATCCTGCAGCGCACGCTGCTGAGCCGGCCCAACCTCGAGAAGCTCATCTCCAAGACCGACCTCGACCTCAGGGCGTCGACGCCGACGCAGCGCGAACGGCTGATCCAGTCGCTCGCGACGAGCATCCGCATCCAGCCGCAGATGAGCAACCTGTTCACCATCGAGTACTCCGACAGGAGCCCGAAGCTCGCCCGTGACGTCGTGCAGACCATCGTCACGCTGTTCGTCGAGAACGCCACCGGCAACTCGCGCGACGACATGGAGAGTGCCAGGCTGTTCCTGGAACGGCAGATCGCCTCCTACGAGGCGAAGCTGCGTACCGCCGAGCAGGCGCGCGCCGCCTTCCAGGTGCGCTACGCCGACCTGCTGCCGGCCACCGTGGGCGGCGTCTCTCGTCTGGACGCCGCGCGCGACCAGGCACAGCTGCTGCGCGGTCAGGTGATCGACGCGACCAGCCGGCGCGACCTGCTTCGCCAAGAGATGAACAGCACGCCGCCGTTGCTCGTCACCGAGACCTATGGCGGCTTCGTCGCCGGCCCCGGCGGCGCCGGCGGCCCGATGAGCCTGGCCGATGCCGAGCAGAACCTGCAGCAGCTGCAGCTCCGCTTCACCGACAAGTATCCGGACGTC
>CAXTOE010000344.1:0-3695 GCA_964245685.1 uncultured Acetobacteraceae bacterium
CGGCACCTGGGCGAAGACGAGCTGCTTCCGGTCTACGGAGCGGCCATGGAGCCCACCAGTTTGTCAACACTGGGCAGGACGAGTTTCTAGTCAAGCTCTTTGGTCCGGAAATTGGTCCAAATGCGGCCCTAGCGGGCGTCCGCTCCTGATGACAGCCTCATCGCGAGCACGAGAAAACAGGAGCCATCGCCGATGAAGGCCATCGTTTATGACGCACCTCGTTCCTTCGGCTATCATGACGTCGCCGAACCGGCGCTAAGGGACGACGAGGTCATCATCCGCGTCCGAGCGTGCGGCGTGTGCGGGACAGATCTGCACATTCACGAGGGTGAATTCGGTCCGCGCTTTCCGCTCATTCCCGGACATGAATTCGCGGGCGAGATCGCGGCGGTCGGCAACGCGGTGCGGGGCTGGCGCTCAGGCGATCGGGTCGTCGCGAACTGCAATCGGGCGTGCGGGGCGTGCTTCTACTGCCGACGCGGACAGTTCCTCCGCTGCGAGAACCTGGTGGCGTATGGGATCCAGCTCGATGGTGGCTTCGCCGAGTTGCTGCGCGTCAGGGCGTGCGACCTGTTCGCCCTGAAAAGCTTGTCCTGGCGGGAGGCGGTCATGGTCGAGCCAACCGCCTGCGCCGTGCACGGGGTGACGGTGCTGGACATGAAGCCGGGCGCGGAAGTGCTGATGTTCGGCGCCGGGCCGACCGGCCAGGTGCTCGGCCAGCTGCTCAAGCTCAACGGAGCCGCGAGCCTGACCGTGGCGGCGCCGGCCGGGCCCAAGCTCGACCTAGCTGAGCGGCTCTGCGCCGACAATGTCGTGGCGGTCGATCGCGACGACCCCGAGGCGCATCGTCGAGCCCTGCGCCAGATCAGTGCGAACGGCTTCGATTACGTGGTCGAAGCGACGGGGGCACCGGCGATGTGTGCGGAGGCCGTGCGGCAGGCGCGCCGCGGCGGAGAGGTGCTGATCTACGGCGTCTACCCGGACGTGGAGACCTTTCCGGTCAACCCGTTCGACGTCTTTCGCAACGAGATCACGATCAAGGGGTCGTTCGCCCAGATCGATGATTTCGGCAGGTCGCTCGCGTATCTCGAGGGCGGTCTGGTGAAGGTGGGCGAGATCGTGAGCGACGAGTTCGCCCTGCGGGATTGGGAGCGCGCGCTTGAGAACGCCTGGAAGCGCCGCGGGATCAAGTCGGTCATGATCCCGCCGAACTCCTGACGGAGCGGCCGACCACTGGTCGCGATGGGCAGCTTGCGGTGAATTAACGAATGCAGCATCCGAGGGTCCATCTATGCGCTCTAGGACAACTAAATTCGTCGTGGACAATCGGCCCGGACGCTTGGAACCGAGCGATCCCGGGCGCTTGGTGTCATTGCGCTCAATCCGATGAATCCATTCTGAGAAGACGTCACCCGAGGCGAGAAGGATGCGGTGGCGGCTGAGGGCTGATGGGTACTATTCGGTTCCTTCCGCGAAAGTCATTGAGGTGAGCGAACTCTTCTCCGGTTGTTCGAGAAACACCGAATGGACCACGTCCTTGTCGGTCGACGTTGATAGTCGAGAGATATAGTCGCTCACCCGACGCGTCAGCGCCGTCGTGTTGCTGGACGATCTAGACAATTCTGGGCGTTGAGACTCGGTTTCGCTCGATCAGGCTGCAGGAGCCGCTCTGGTTGGAGAGCCACATGACACGTGACCGTATGACGTTTGCGCTTGAGCTTGTGGCTCTCATGACCTTTGCAACTTGCGTACTCGCCATCTGCGGCGCTGTAGTCGCGAAAACCGCTTTTGCCCGGACTGAGAAGAGGACAGCTTCCACCTTCTCGCGTCTTGTTCAGCGATCGGGCGGCCTCTAGTTACTAACAGTCCAAACCATCGTCATGTCAGTGCCGGTGTTGGCGATAATAGGCGTACTGGGCGGAGGGGCTTCGGTATCTATCCTGAGCAGCATTGCAGGCTATGTCTTGGCTAAGGAAGCCCGTAGCGAGCAGCTCGGCAACGCTTGCCGTAGCGAGCCAGCAGGGAGCTAACTTCAAACTGAGACACTACCCGTGCGACGCACGATCGCGAACGCCTTCCGCGATCGCCATCGATGTCAGCGGTCTGGACGACTTCAAGGTCGCCCGGAACGATGACGCTGACTCAAACTCCGGTCCGCATTGACAGCGTCCGCGCGCTATGTCCAAGGCAGGCGGGGTCGGTCGAGGTCGCAGCGAAGGTGAACAGGATCGAGCCCTATCGTTTCGGCGCGCTCATCCGGGGCATTGCGAGCTCCGGCGTCTCGATGCCGGCGGATCATGCGCGTCGTTCGTTCCGTCTGAAGCGGAGAGCTCACGCCGTATGCCTCGCCACATGAAGCGGTAGGCGACCCCCCAGCACGGTCTGGGTCGCGGCGTGACGGCGGCGCTGGCATTCTCAGCCTCGGCTCTCTCCTCGTCGGTGTGGCTCGCGGTCTGCGCACCCGTGCCCGAGTTCGTCTGGCAGGGCCTGCGGACGGTTCCGGAACATCTGGGCCGGAGCGAACTGCTTTCGGCGCTTCTGATCGGATCGATCCTGGGCTTCTGTGTCGACCCGATACTGGAGCGGATCCGCGATCGCCTGGCTCGGGTGCCGGAACGCCATCGCGAACACAGGGAGGGCGCCTCCTCCGCGGCCGCCAGAGCGTTGGTCTTTGCCCTGGTCTCGATCTGCCTGCATGACGTGCTCGCCGCGGTGATCTCGGGCGGAAGGGGGGCGCACGGGTCGGATGCCGCCGGACCGGTCGCAGCCCTCAAGCTGGCGACGGCCTGGGCCCTGGTGCCGCTCGTGATCGCCCTCGCCTGGCTCAGCGCGCGTTCCCGCGCGGTCGGGGTGCCGATGGCCGCACTCGGGGCCAGCTCCCCCGTGCTCACCGGCTGGCTGTTCTCATGGACTTGGCTCGAAGTCGTTACCACGGCGATCCCGTGCCTGCTGATCCTCGCGATCGGCTACCGTGTGATGCTCCTCAAGCCCGACGAGGACGCCTTTCGGCGCTGTGCCCGAGTGGTCGGCGGCATCGCCGTGCTGTGGCTCGTGCTCGCGCTGCTGACGGACGCGACGTTCAGGTTCCTGTCGTTCCGGCTCCGCCTCTACAACTGGTCGTTCTTCTGGATCGACGCGCGGTTCTACCTCGGCTGGATCGTCGGCTTGATGTTGGCGCCGTCGCCGTCACCCCTCCGGGTAAAGATCTAGCCGCTGCCTCGGGCGTGCGTTGGCGGGCCCAGCTTCCCTGCCGAAGCGCACGCCTCGGCGCCGACGTCGTTATCCGGCTCGACGACGATCCCGGCTTCGCCGACAGCCTCGAGCAGCAAGTCGCCTCTCTCTGGGGCGGGAGCGCGAGCCGGCTTCTCGCCGCGGCGGCGAAAGCGGGTCCGGCGCTCCGGCCCCATCCGCTTCATGCAGGTCGGGACGGCCAGCGGACAGAACATCGTCCTGCTGGGCGCAGTTCCACGCTCGTCGTCGATCACGCTGACGGCCGGTGGGCTCAGCAGCAAAGGCTTCGAGGCCGGCCGCGGCTGGGATCCGGCGACGGGGCCGGACTTGGCCGAGGGGATGCGATCGCAGCGACCGTGTCGAAGGCGTCGATGCGTTCCTGACGCACCCCGAGCCGGATCCACCCCCGGGGCCAGCCCCGCGCACCCCGATCAGACGGGTGCGTCGCGGCCGTGCGTCAGAAG
>CAXTOE010000345.1:0-3695 GCA_964245685.1 uncultured Acetobacteraceae bacterium
CGCCGTGCGGCGCACCGCGCTGCAGGGTGGCCTCGCCAGCGGCGGGGTCGCCACCGACTTCGAGGAGGGCAGCAAGATCTGCCACCGCGCCCTGGTGTTCAGCCAGGGCCGCGTCACCTGCGAGATCGACCGCGACGGCCTGTCCGTGCAGAGCCTGCTGCAGGCCTCCTCCGCTGGAGGTCCGCACGCGGCTGCGCATTCCACGCTGGTGCACGAGGGGATCGGTTCATGAATTCGCTGAAATCGACGGCGCTGGAGCCGGCACCCGGCGCGCTGGCGGGCGCCTCGATCGGCAGGCGTATCGCCCACCTGCTGCCGGTCTATGGGCTGGTGCTGCTGGCGGTGCTGCTCGCCGTGCTGTTCTCGCTGCTGCTGCCCGATACCTTCCCGACCTGGCTCAACATGCGCTCGCTGCTCAGCGACAAGGGCGTGATCGCGATGCTGTCGCTGGCGGCCACGGTGCCGATGATGACCGGCAAGATCGATCTCACCGTCGGATACGGCGTCGTGCTGTGGCACATCCTGGCGATCTCGTTCCAGATCGACGGCGTGCCCTGGCCGCTGGCGGTGCTCGCCGTGATCGTGCTCGGCATCCTGTTCGGCTTGGTCAACGGCATCCTGGTCGAGGTGGCGCAGATCGACAGCTTCATCGCCACGCTCGGCACCGGCACCGTGACCTACGCGGTGGCACTCTGGTGGACCGACGGCCGGCAGCTCATAGGCCACCTGTCGCCCTCCTTCTTCGTGCTCGAGACGGCGAGCCTGTTCGGCATTCCCGCCCCGGCCTTCTACGTCGCCGGCCTCGCCGTCGTGCTCTGGGTGATCTCGGTCTACACGCCGCTCGGCCGCTACCTGTACGCGATCGGCGCCAACCCGCGCGCCGCCGAGCTCAACGGCATCCCGACCCGGCGCTACGTCATGCTCGCCTTCATGACCTCGGGCGGCATCACCGCGATCGCCGGCGTGATGCTGGCCGCCCGCCTGCGGCTCGGCCAGGCCAGCGTCGGACTCGAGTTCCTGCTCCCGGCCCTGGTCGGCGCCTTCCTCGGCTCGACCACGATCACGCCGGGGCGCCTCAACATCAGCGGCACGATCGTCGGCGTGGTCATCCTCGCCATCGGCATCTCCGGCATCGAGCAGCTCGGCGGCGCCTTCTGGGTGGAGCCGGCCTTCAACGGGGCGACGCTGCTGGTGGCGATCGGGCTCGCCAGCTGGACCGGACGTCGCTCGGCGAGAAGCACATAGGGAGAGCGTTTTATGGATGTCCTTCACCCTCGCGCCGCGCGTGCGGCCGCCGTCGGGCTCGCCGCCCTGCTCGGCTGTATCGGGGTCGCGCGCGCCGACGACACGCTCGTTCAGGCCAGGCAGGCGGTCGACGCGGCGACCGCGCCGGCGGAGAAATGGGGTGGCCCGACCAGCGGTCCGCGCGCGGCAACCGGCAAGACCATCGTCTACGTCGCGGGCGACATGCGGAACGGCGGCATCCAGGGGGTCAGCGACGGCGTCAAGCAGGCGGCGACGCGGATCGGCTGGAAGGTGCGGGTCATCGACGGTCAAGGCAGCGTCTCGGGCATCCAGTCCGCGTTCAGCCAGGCGATCGCGCTCAAGCCGGACGGCATCATCGTCGGCGGGTTCGACGCGGTGCAGAACGCCGCCATCATCCACCAGGCGGTCGCCCAGGGCATCAAGCTGGTGGCCTGGCACGGCGGCCCGACGCCGGGGCCGATGCTGCAGGGCGAGCTGTTCACCAACGTGACCAGCGACAACCACCGTGTGGCGGAGGTCGCCGCCGACTACGCGATCGCCAGCAGCGGCGGCCACGCCAACGTCGTCGTGTTCGCCGACAGCGCCTACGCGATGGCGCTGGCCAAGGGCAACTGGATGCGCGACACGATCGCGAAGTGCGCCGGCTGCAAGGTGCTCGCCTTCGAGGACACGCCGCTCGACCAGACCTCGACTCGCATGCCGCCGCTGACCACCTCGCTGCTCGGCCGCTTCGGCACGAAATGGACCTACGGCCTCGGCATCAACGACCTGTATTTCGACTTCATCGGGCCGCCGCTGATCTCCGCCGGCCGCGACCCCGCGGGACCGCCGGTGAACATCAGCGCCGGCGACGGCAGCAACTCGGCGTTCGAGCGCATACGGTCCGGCCAGTATCAGGCGGCCACCGTGCCGGAGCCGCTGCAGCTGCATGGCTGGCAGACCATCGACGAGCTGAACCGCGCCTTCGCCGGCCAGCCGCCCTCGCGCTACGTCACCCCGGTGCACCTGGTGACCAGCAAGAACATCGACCTCGACGGCGGCAAGCAGGATCTCTACGACCCCAGCAACGGCTACCGCGACGTCTACGCCCGCATCTGGGGGCGCTGAGCGCGATGGGCCACTACGAGGTCGTCGACAAGCGCTTCGGCCGCTACATCCTGGGCAACGCGGCACTGGAGCGCATCGCCGAGGGCTGCCGCTGGACCGAGGGACCGGTCTGGTTCGGGGATGCCGACTGCCTGCTGTTCAGCGACATCCCCAACAACCGGATCCTGCGCTGGATCGAGGGCCAGGGGGTCTCGGTGTACCGCCAGCCGAGCCACTTCGCCAACGGACATACCCGGGACCAGGAAGGCAGGCTGATCTCCTGCCTGCACGGCAGCCGCTCGGTGGTGCGTACCGAGCATGACGGCCGCGTCACCGTGCTCGCCGACCGCTACCAGGGGCAGCGGCTGAACTCGCCGAACGACGTGGTGGTCAAGTCGGACGGCTCGATCTGGTTCACCGATCCGCACTACGGCATCATGATGGACTATGAGGGCGAGCGCGCGCCCGAGGAGCTGCCCTGCCACGTCTATCGGCTCGATCCGCGCACCGGCAAGCTCGGCGTCGTCAGCGACGCCTTCGAGTGCCCGAACGGGCTGTGCTTCTCCCCCGACGAGAGCCGGCTCTACGTCGCCGAGACCGGCCGCTTCCAGGAGGACACCGCAAAGCGCCAGATCCTGTCCTTCGACGTCGTCGACGCGACCATGCCGAAGCTCGGCCGCGGCCGCCCGTTCTATGCGCCGTCGGTCGGAGCGGCCGACGGGTTCCGCAGCGACGAGGACGGCAATATCTGGACCAGCGCCGGCGACGGCGTGCACTGCGTCAGCCCCGAGGGCGAGCTGCTCGGCAAGATCCGCCTCCCCCAGGCCGTCTCCAACGTCACCTTCGGCGGCCGCCATCGCGGCCGGCTGTTCATCTGCGCGACCAGCGAGGTCTACGCGATCTACCTGCAACGGCGCGGCGCACCGCCGCCCTGATCGTGGCGCCCTGATCGCAACGCCCGCAAGGAGACGCCTTGGCCGACCCGCTCGCGCCAGCACCGGTCCGCAAGGCGACGCTGCGCGACGTCTCGCGGCTCGCCGGCGTCTCGCGTATGACCGTGACCCGGGTGTTCATCCGCCCCGGCCAGGTGCTGCCCGAGACCCGCGCGAAGGTGCAGCAGGCGGTGCTGCAGCTCGGCTACGTGCCCGATCGCGCCGCGGGCGGGCTCGCCACGCGACGCAGCGGCTTCGTCGGGCTGGTCCTGCCGACGCTCGCCAACGGCAACTTCGCCGCCCTCGCCGAGGGCCTGACCGAGGCGCTGCGCCCCGGCGGCTACGAGCTGCTGATCGGCTACACCACCTACAGCGTCGCCGAGGAGGAGCGTCAGGTACGCACCCTGCTGT
>CAXTOE010000346.1:0-235 GCA_964245685.1 uncultured Acetobacteraceae bacterium
AGTTTATGTTGGTGCGAAAACCCAGCACGGCCGCGTCCGGCGTGTTGGTCGTGGCGCCGGGACGGATGATGTACTGGAAATCCGGCTGCAAGGTGACGCCGCGGAAGACGTGCGCGACATAGGTCAGCTCGACCGTCTGCTCGGTGTTCTGCGGGCCGTAGGCGGTGCCGAAGCCGTCCACGTTGAACGGCGCGCCCTGCCCCAGCGAGGCCGAGAGCTCCTGCGCGCGGGTGAA
>CAXTOE010000346.1:245-3693 GCA_964245685.1 uncultured Acetobacteraceae bacterium
GCCCCAGGCCGAGCCGGTGGTGGTGGCGGCGACGAAGGCGTGCTGGGTGAGCGGGCTCACGCTGTCGGTCGCGTGCACCCATCCGCCGAACAGCACGATCCCGTCCATCTCGCCGTGTCCCTGGCGCAGCAGCATCTGGTCGAACAGGACGTAGAAGTCGTCGCGGTCGCGGCTGGCGAAGGCGCCGCCGCCGATCAGCTGCGGCACGCCCTGGCGGTTGTCGAGGACGTCCGGGTAGCGGTGCGTGTCGCGGTCGTAGCCGAACTTGTAGTGGCCGATCAGGTGGTTCGGGCCGAAGCGCGGAACCCAGCCGAGCTCGACCGGGATCGAGACGCCCGACTTCTGCGCGTCGGCCCAGGCGAACCCTGAGATGCCGCCGCCGCCGGTGCCGAAATCCGGATCGGTCTGGAACAGCCCGACCATGGCGTAGAAGTCCGGCGTGAGCAGGTAGCGGGCCTGCGCGCCGAAGCTCGCCTGCGGCCAGTCCGCCTCGCCCGGATAGTTCGGCAGCGGATGCGGGTTGCCGCAGAACAGCACGTTGACGAAGTCGCAGTACAGCGGCGACGAGGCGAAGAAGGTGCCGACCGGCAGCCAGCCGCCGACCAGGTCGAGCCGGTTATGCAGCAGCGACTGCTCGAAGTAGGAATAGACCAGGTGGGCGATCACGTTGCCGCCGCCGCCGTAGATCTCCTGGAAGGTCCCGAGATCGTCGCCGATCGCGTCCGCCGACAGGTTGCGGCCCTCGCGGTTGACGGTGATCGAGTGGAAGGCGAGGCCCTGCCAGCCGAGCATCTTGCCGAAGTCGAGGTCGAGCTCGAGGCCGATCTGGCCGGTGGTGCCGAAGCTCTGCCGCCGGCCGCCGCTGAAGTCGTCGCCGTTCTCGGTCAGGTAGTCGATGTTGAGATCGACGCCGTGACCCTGCAGGTACGGCTGCACGCCGCCCCAGTCGCCGAACAAGTGGTCGGCTCCGAACGGCGAGCCGAACAGCGGCCCGATCCCCGGCTGCGCCACCTGCTCGCTTGGACCGCCGGCGAAGCCGGAATTCGACGGCCGACCGCCGGTGTTCGGAGCCTGCACCCCGGGCGCGCCGACGGGCGGCTGTTGGGCCCGCGCGGCGAACGG
Source organism: uncultured Acetobacteraceae bacterium (assembly GCA_964245685.1). Taxonomy (GTDB): domain Bacteria; phylum Pseudomonadota; class Alphaproteobacteria; order Acetobacterales; family Acetobacteraceae; genus Lichenicoccus. Next base: position 1,368 of record CAXTOE010000346.1, read on the forward strand.
CCACAGCGCGATCCCGGCCAGCAAGAACACTCCCAGCCACCCCACATGCGCTCTAACCGGCACGCTGTTGGTCATCGCGGCCTCCCGGACGGATCGACGTATCCTAGGCAGACGCTACGTCGATCGCGATCCTCCTGCCAAGCACCCGGCGAGAGGCTGCGACCGGTCAGTGGTTGTCGCGGGGCAGCCCCTTGCTCTGGGCGATGCGCTGGTAGGCGACCGCCGGTTCCAGCACCGCCCCGGTCTCGAGCTGGCCGACCGTGCCGCGCTGCATCTCCTGCCACGGCGTCTGGTGCGCCGGATAGCGGTAGCCGCCGGACGCCTGCAGCGCCGCCCGACGCTGCTCGATCTCCGCGTCGGGCACCAGCATGTCGACGCGGCCCTGCCGCATGTCGACGCGCAGGCGGTCGCCGGTATGCAGCAGGGCGAGGTTGCCGCCGGCCGCCGCTTCCGGCGAGGCGTTGAGGATGGAGGCGGAACCCGACGTGCCCGACTGCCGGCCGTCGCCGATGCACGGCAGGGCGTGCACGCCCTGGGTGATCAGGTAGGAAGGCGGGCGCATGTTGACCACCTCGGCGGCACCCGGGTAGCCGACCGGTCCGGCGCCGCGCATCACCAGGATGTCGGTGGCGGTGACCTCGAGTGCGGGCTCGTCGATGCGGGCGTGGTAGTCCTCGGGCCCGTCGAACACCACCGCCCTGCCCTCGAACGCCTCCGGGTCGTCGGGATCCATCAGGTAGCGGGCGCGGAACTCGTCGGAGATCACGCTGGTCTTCATGATCGCCGAGTGGAACAGGTTGCCGGTCAGCACCAGGAAGCCGGCCTTCTCGCGCAGCGGGCGGTCGTAGGGGCGGATCACCCGCTCGTCCTCGATCACGGCGGCCCGGCAGTTCTCGCCGATGCTGCGCCCGTTCGCGGTCATCGCCTGCTCGTGGATCAGCCCGTGGCGGATCAGCTCGCCCACCACCGCCGGCACGCCGCCGGCACGGTAGAAATCCTCGCCCAGATACTCCCCGGCCGGCTGCAGGTTGACCAGCAGCGGGATGTCGCGCCCGAGCGTCTGCCACTCCTCGATACGCAGCTCGATGCCGAGATGGCGCGCCAGCGCGTTGAGATGGATCGGCGCGTTGGTGGAGCCGCCGAGTGCCGAGTTCACCCGGATCGCGTTGACGAAGGCCTCCCTGGTCATGATGTCGGACGGCTTGAGGTCCTCGCGCACCATGTCCACGATGCGGCGCCCGGTCTCGTAGGCGATCTCCTGCCGGTCGCGATACACCGCCGGGATCGCCGCCGAGCCTGGCAGCTGCATGCCCAGCGCCTCGGCCAGCGAGTTCATCGTCGTCGCCGTGCCCATGGTGTTGCAGTAGCCGGTGGACGGCGCCGAGGAGGAGATCAGCTTCAGGAAGCCGTCATAGTCGATCTCGCCGGTGGCCATCATCTCGCGCGCCTTCCAGATGATGGTGCCCGAGCCGGTGCGCTCGCCGCGGAACCAGCCGCTGAGCATCGGCCCGACCGAGAGCGCGATCGCCGGGATGTTCACCGTGGCCGCCGCCATCAGGCAGGCCGGCGTGGTCTTGTCGCAGCCGATGGTGAGCACGACGCCGTCCAGCGGATAGCCGTACAGCACCTCGACCAGCCCGAGATAGGCGAGGTTGCGGTCGAGCCCGGCGGTCGGCCGCTTGCCGGTCTCCTGGATCGGGTGCACCGGGAACTCGATGGCGATGCCGCCGGCGTCGCGTATGCCCTCGCGCAGCCGGGCGGCGAGCACCAGGTGGTGGCGGTTGCAGGGCGACAGGTCGGAGCCGGTCTGGGCGATGCCGATCAGCGGACGGCCGGACTGCAGCTCGCCCTGCGACAGGCCGTAATTGAGGTATTTCTCGAGGTAGAGTGCCGTCATGTCCGGGTTGGCGGGGTTGTCGAACCAGGCGCAGGAGCGCAGGCGCGCGGCACCCGGCTGGCCGTCCCGATCGTGGCTGTCCGGCATCTGTCTTCCTCGACCCCTCGTCCCGATTACTCAGACAAGTAGGCGAGAACCCCCCGCAGGCACAAGATCAGGCCGGAAACGCCTCGACCACGCGGGCGAGCTCTGCGTCGGTCAGGTCGGCATGGATCGGCAGCGCCAGGATGCGGCCGGCCAGGTCGTCGGACACCGGCAGCGCGGTGCCGTCGTGCCGGTCGCGGTAGGCGGGCTGCCGCTGCAGCGGGCGCGGATAGTAGATCGCGGTGGGCACACCCTGCGCACGCAATTCCGCCTGCACCCGGTCTCGCGTCGTCCCGTCCGGCAGCAGGATGGCCATGGGCATGGCCATGGCCGAGCCGCCGGCGA
>CAXTOE010000347.1:0-3680 GCA_964245685.1 uncultured Acetobacteraceae bacterium
AAGGATGTCGCGCAGCGTCGGCGTGTCCATGATCGGTGCGGCGATCCCGATCACCGCGCGCATGCTCGAGGACGGCGAGCGGCTGTGCCTGCTCGACGGCCCGATCGCGCTGTCCTGCCCGGTGCGCATCCTGCACGGGCAGATGGACGCCGACGTGCCGTGGCAGGACAGCCTGCGACTCGCCGAACGGCTGCAATCGCCGGACGTGCGGACCATCCTGCTCAAGCAGGGCGATCACCGCCTCTCGAGCCCGGACCAGCTGGCCCTGCTGACCGAGACCCTGGATGCGCTGCTGCGGCGCGACGGCATCGGGTCAGGCTGACGGCGCCGCTTCCGCGGCCAGGATCGCGGCCAGCCCCTCGCGGTAGGTCGGGTAGCGCCAGCGATAGCCGAGCAGCCGCTGGGTCAGCCGGCTCGAGACCTTGCGGTTGTCGGACCAGAACGAGCGCGCCATCGGGCTCATCTCCGGCCAAGCCCGATCCAGCGGCAGCGCCGGCGGCACCGGCAGGCCGAGCAGTTGCGCCGCATAGGCGGTGACGACGGCGCTCTCCTCCGGCAGGTCGTCGGTCAGGTTGAGCACGCGCGCGCCTGCCGGCGGTCGGGACATCGCCGCCAGCGTGCCGCCGGCGATGTCGTCGCGGTGGATGCGGCCGCAGCAGTGGCCCGGGGCGAGGATGCGGCGCGCCTCGCCGGCGCGCAGCCCGTCGAAGGCGCTGCGGCCGGGTCCGTAGATGCCGGCGATGCGCAGGATGTCGACGACGCCTCCGGTGGCGGCATCCGCGACCTCGCGCCACCGCCGCTCGGCCGCCACCCGCCGCTGGCCACGACGCGAGGCCGGTGCCGGCTCGCTCCGCTCGTCGACCCAGCCGCCGTCCCGGTCGCCATAGACGCCGGTGGTGGAGAAATAGCCGATCCAGCGCAGCCGCGGCGCGGCGCCGATCGCGGCGCCGTATCGCGCCAGCACCGGGTCGCCCTGCTCTCCCGGTGGGGCGGAAGCGAGCAGGTGGGGGGCCTGCGGCAGCAGCGCGGCCGCGTCCTCGAACGGTACCCGCGTCACCCCGTCCGGCGCGGCGGGACCGGCCCGCGCGGTGGTGCCGAAGACGCGCCAGCCACGCAACACCGCCAGTTGCCCGAGCGCTCCGGCGGCGTAGCCGAGGCCGAAGATCAGCAGCGTGCCGGGATCATCGTGGGGACCGCCGTTCAAGACGGGTCAGAAGTCCAAATCGGCATAGTGCTGCGGCGGGTTCACGCCGGTCATGCGGTCGTTCAGGATCGAGCGGAAGCTCGGACGCGACTTCATCCGCGCGTACCAGTCGCGCGTCGGCGGCGACAGGCTCCAGTCGATGTCGCCGATATAGTCGAGCGACGACAGGTGCGCGGCGGCGGCGAAATCCGCCAGCGACAGGCTCGGTCCGGCGAGCCATTTCCGCGTCTCCGCCAGCCAGCCTATATAGTCGAGATGTCCCGCGACGTTGGCGTAGCCCGCGCGCAGCGCCGCCGCGTCGGGGTTGCCGCGGCCGACCAGGCGCTTGATGATCTTCTCGTGCAGCAGGTTGCGCGTCACCTCCATCGCGAACTTGCCGTCGAACCACGCCACCAGGCGGCGCACCTCGACCCGCTCGGCGAGCGTGCGGCCGAGCAGCGGCGTGTCGGGATAGGCCTCCTCAAGGTATTCGCAGATCACCGCAGAGTCCGGGATCGACAGCCCGTTCTCCTCGACCAGCATCGGCACCGTGTTGGCCGGGTTCAGCGCCAGGTATTCCGGCCGCCGCTCGGACAGCCGCTCGACCTTGAGCTCGAACGGCAGCCGCTTCTCGTTGAGCACCAGGCGCACCTTGCGCGAGAACGGCGACAGCGGGAGGTGGTGCAGGATGCGCATCTCTCGGAAGTTATTTCATTGTGACGCCCGCCGCCAACTGCCATGCCCGGATTCCCGCCATGGATTCTCCGAACACTGCGGTACATGGTCGCGGCGGGTCCCGTTCCAGGCGGCGGGATCTCGTTTCGAGATTGACCGGATCGCCGCACACGGATAGTCGCAGCCAGTGACCGAACCCAATCCCGCCGTGCAGATTCGCGTCCGTGGCCGCTCCTTCATGGCGCTGGTGCTGTCGCCGGAGCCGCCGCTCGCCGGCTGGCTGCAGGGTCTCGACGCGCAGCTCGGCCGCTCGCCCAGCTTCTTCGCTGGCCGGCCGGTGATCCTCGATCTCGGCCTGCTGGCGCCCGAGGATCACGGGCTGGCGGGGCTGTTCGACGCGCTGACACAGCGCGGCGTGCGGATCATCTCGATCGAGGGTGCGGACGCCTCCTGGCAGGCCACCGCCGGCTGGAACTGGCCGCAGGGCTTCGAGGGCGGCCGCGCGGTCGGCGCGGTCGAGCTGCCGCCGGAGACCGCGGAGCCGGGCCCGCCGGAGGGCGGGACGACGCGGTTGAAGCCGACCGGTGCGCCGTCGCTGCTGATCGAGGAGCCGGTGCGCTCGGGCCAGTCCATCGTCTTCGCCGAGGGCGACGTGATCGTCATCGGCTCGGTCGCCTCCGGTGCGGAGGTAGCCGCGGGCGGCTCGATCCACGTCTACGGCACGCTGCGCGGCCGCGCCGTCGCAGGCCTCGGCGGCAACCGCGACGCGCGCATCCTGTGCCGGCGGATGAACGCCGAGCTGATCGCCATTGACGGCTACTACATGACGGCGGAGGACATGCCGGCGGGCCTGGTCGGACGCAGCACCCATGCCAGGCTCGACGACGAGACGCTGTTGCTTCTGCCGCTCGACTGAACTCGCACAGGAGGATCCATGGCCAAGGTTCTGGTCGTCACATCGGGCAAGGGTGGTGTCGGCAAGACGACCTCGACCGCCGCGATCGGCGCCGCACTGGCGCTCAGCGGCAAGAACGTCGTCGTCGTCGATTTCGACGTGGGCCTGCGCAACCTCGACCTGGTGATGGGGGCCGAGCGGCGCGTGGTGTTCGACCTGATCAACGTGGTGCAGGGCGACGCCAAGCTCAACCAGGCGCTGATCCGCGACAAGCGCTGCGAGACGCTGTCGATCCTGCCGGCCTCGCAGACGCGCGACAAGGACGCCCTTACCCCGGACGGCGTGGCCCGCGTGATCGACGAGCTGCGCGAGAAGTTCGACTGGGTGGTGTGCGACAGCCCGGCCGGCATCGAGAAGGGCGCGCAGCTGGCCATGTATCACGCTGACGAGGCGGTGGTGGTGACCAACCCCGAGGTCTCGTCGGTGCGCGACAGCGACCGCATCATCGGCCTGCTCGACAGCACCACGCTCAAGGCCAAGAACGGCCAGAAGCTCGACAAGCACCTGCTGCTGACCCGCTACGATCCGGTCCGCGCGGCGCGCGGCGAGATGCTGCGCACCGAGGACGTGCTGGAGATCCTGTCGATCCCGCTGCTCGGCATCATCCCCGAGAGCGAGGAGGTGCTGCGGGCCTCCAACCTCGGCTCCCCGGTCACGCTGTCGAACCCGGAGAGCGCGCCGGCGCGCGCCTACATGGACGCGGTGCGGCGCCTGCAGGGCGAGAGCCTGGAGATGAGCGTGCCGAGCGACCGCAAGAGCCTATTCGCCAAGTGGTTCAAGTGGAGGGTGGCATGAACCTCCTGGGCTTCTTCAACCGGAACAAGAACTCCGCGCCGGTGGCGCGCGACCGGCTGCAGATCCTGCTGG
>CAXTOE010000348.1:0-3664 GCA_964245685.1 uncultured Acetobacteraceae bacterium
GTAGTAGTCGTCGCGCTCCGCCTTGACCGTGCTGTCCTGCGTCACGGCGGCGGCGGCCGAGGTGCCGTCGAACAGGACCACGGTGTTGCCGCCGCCCAGCTCGAACGGCGGCGGAATGAAATAGCGCGCGTAGCCGGCATGCACGGTGGTCGTTGCGGTGGGCTGCCACACCACGTTGACGCGGGGGCTGACCTGGTTCTCGTGGGTGTACTCGTCCACCAGGTCGAAGCGGGCGCCGTAGTTCACCGTCACGTGCGGCAGGACGCGCCACTCGTCCTGCAGGTAGAGGCCGTACAGGCCGCCGGTCTTGCCTTCGCCGTCATGGATGTCGAAGGGCGTGCCGCCGGCGGCGGGCAGCACCGCGGAGGCGGTGGCGGAGACGGTGCGCTCGCCGATCAGCTGGAAGCCGGCGCGGATCGTGTGGCGATCGTTCACGTGCCAGCTCGCGTCGGTCTGCGTGCCGGTGGAGAGCACCGACCGCGCCGCGGTCTGCGCGATGCCGTTGAACAGCAGGTCACCGACCGGATCGGGCGTGTAGTACAGGCTGCTGTAGCGGGTGAAGACCGAGCTCTGCAGGCTCGCGGCGCCGATCTCCTTCTGCAGCGACAGGATGGCGAAATCGGTGATCTCGCGCTGGTGCTCGGTGAGGTCGGCGCTGTCGGCATCGACGACGCCGTCCACCGACAGCCCGAGCGAGGGGGTCTGCCCAGGATTGTTCGGGATCTGGAAGAACTCGTTCGACATCCCGGCCAGCAGGCTGATCCGGGTGTCTCCGTCGACCACCCAGGAGAGGTGCGCGATCCCGTGGCTCTGGTTGCTGAGGTCGTGGATGGCGTTGAGGCTGCCCGCCGGGTTCTCGATGCCGAGCCGGTCGTGCAGCAAGTCGCCGGTGACGAAGTAGTCGACCTGGCCGACGTGGCCGCCGTACCAGAACGAGGGCTGGAACTCGTCCCGCGCGCCGCCATAGATCGAGATCTCGCCGCCCGGATCGGCGGTGCCGCTCTTGGTCGTAATGTCGACCACGGCGGCGGTGTCGAAGCCGTACTGCGCCGGCAGCGCGCCGGTGATCAGCGACAGCGCGTGCGCGAACCGGGTCTCCAGCGCCTGGCCGAACACCGAGAGCCCTTCGGGCAACTGCACGCCGTCGAGGCGGAACTGCACCTCGTTGTGGTCGCCGCGGACATGGATCTGGCCGTAGGAATCCTGCGCGACGCCCGGCGCCTGCAGCAGCACCTGGTTGAGCGGCGCGTCGTCACCCTGCGGGATGGTCTGCAGCGCGCCGCGTCCGAAGCGATAGACGGTGGCACCGAGGTCGGGCTCGAGCTCGCTGCGGGCCTGGTCGAGGCGCGCCGTCACCGTGATCATCTGCGGCGCCGGAACCGGTGCGGTCGCGGGGTCGGCCGCGACCTGCGCCCGGGTCGGGAGCGGCATCCCGATCGCGGCGAGCAGGCCGACGCAGAACAGCGGGCGACAGGATGCCATCGCGAGATCCTTCCGAGCCGCGCAGATATAATATAACATAGCATGTAATGTTATAAGATAACATGCATTCGGCGTCTACGGTCGCGGCGCGCCGGCCGCCGGGGCGATCAGGCTCGCGCCGTCTCCGGGCGATGCACCTCGCTACCGACGACGATCGTGCAGGCGGCACAGATCCCTTCCGCCTCGATGGTCGAGGCGGCGAGCCGGAAGCCGATATCGCGCGCCGCTCCCAGCAGCGCGCGGTCGATCCGCTTGTCCTCCAGCTCCACCACCCGCCGGCACCGCGTGCAGATCAGGAACTGGGCGACGTGGTGTCGGTCGTGCTCGTTCTCGTGGGTGGCGTGCACGCAGCCGACGAAGGCGGAGAGCCGCTCGACCTTGTGGATCAGGCCCTGCTCGAGCAGGAAGTCGAGCGCCCGGTAGACAGTCGGCGGCGCCGCGCCCTTGTGCCGGGCTCGCAGCTGGTCGAGCAGGTCGTAGGCGCCGGCCGGACGGTCGCTGTCGAGCACCAGCCCGAGCACCAGCCGGCGCAGCTCGGTGAGACGCGTGCCGCGCTGGCTGCAGAACGAGGCGGCGCGTGACAGCAGGGCGTTGGTCGCGTCGGTGAACGAGACAGCGGACACGGAGCACCTTCCATCTGACCAGCTGGTAGCATAGCGATCGGCCATCGACGCGGAAGCTCGAAATCCCGCGCCTTCCGCGCACCGGGTAAAACGTTATATTGTTCTGAAGGTGGTCGGCGTCGAGCGGGAAGGAAAGCACATGCGCGCTGGCGAGAGATCCGGCGGCCGCGCCCGCCGGCGAGGCATCGCCCTGGCGCTGACGACGCTGCTCGCCCCATGCACGGCTGCGGCCCAGGCCGGCACCGGGACGCCCGGGATCGTCGCGGCGGAGAATTTCTACGGCGACGTGGCGGCACAGCTCGCCGGCCCGGACTGGAGCGTCACCAGCATCCTGAGCAATCCCGACCAGGATCCGCACCTGTTCGAGGCGAGCCCGTCGATCGCGCGCGCGATCTCCGGCGCCCGTATCGTCGTCTTCAACGGCGCGGACTATGATCCCTGGATGGACAAGCTGGTCGCCGCCGCGCGATCCGCACGCCGGCAGATGATCGTCGCCTCGGCGCTGACCGGACATCGCGCCGGCGACAACCCGCATCTCTGGTACGATCCCGGCACCATGCCGGCGGTGGCGCGCGCCCTGTCGGCCGACCTCGTCGCCGACGATCCGGCGCACCGCGCGAGCTACGCCGCGCGCCTCGACCGCTTCCTGCGCTCGCTGCGCCCGATCGAGGACAGGGTGGCGTCCCTGAGGCACCGCTATGCCGGCCTGCCGGTGACCGCCACCGAGCCGGTGTTCGGCTACATGGCCTCGGCACTCGGCCTGGTGATGCGCGACCAGCGCTTCCAGCTCGCGGTGATGAACGACACCGAGCCGAGTGCCGCCGACGTGGTGGCGATGGAGCGCGACCTGCGCGACCACCGCGTCCGCCTGTTCATCTACAACAGCCAGGCGACCGACAGCGCGGCACGGCGGCTGCTCGGCATCGCCCGCGTCTCGCGCATCCCGGTACTCGGCGTCACCGAGACCGAGCCGCGCGGTGCCGCGAGCTACCAGCGCTGGATCGCGGGGCAGCTCGACGCGCTGGATCGCGCGATGTCCGCAGCACCCCCATGAGCGCGGTCTCGCTGCGCGGCGTCACCCTGCGGCTGGGCGGCAGATCCGTGCTGTCGCGGGTCAGCCTGGAGATCGCCGACCGGGAGTTCGTCGGCGTGCTGGGGCCGAACGGTGCCGGCAAGACCACGCTGATGCGCGCCATCCTCGGCCTGATCCCGCCGGTGGAGGGCGACATCCACGTGCTCGGCGCGCCGGTGCGTCGCGGCAACCCCTCGGTCGGCTACGTGCCGCAGCTGCGCGGCATCGGCGGGTTCCGCCTGAGCGGCCGTAGCGTCGTCGCCACCGCCGCGGGAGGTGCGCGCTGGGGCCTGCCGCGGCTCGACGCCGCGATGCGGCGCGAGGTCGACGCTGCACTCGCCCTGGTGGACGCGGCATCGCTCGCCGACCGCCCCCTGGACGAGCTCTCCGGCGGCGAGCGCCAGCGCCTGCTGCTGGCGCAGAGCCTGCTCGGCCGTCCGCGGCTGCTGCTGCTCGACGAGCCGCTCGCCAACCACGACCTGCCCTC
>CAXTOE010000349.1:0-664 GCA_964245685.1 uncultured Acetobacteraceae bacterium
GCAGGTGCAGCGTGAAGGCCGCTCCGGCCAGGCCGCCGCCGATCACGACCACCTGGATCGGCGCCGGCCCGGGCCCTGACACGATCGACCGACCTGCCGTGGCGATGCTCATCGTATCCGCACGAACCCGTCCATCCGCATGCCCTACCCCACCTCGCGGCCGCGGACCACCCGCCGCCCTTTTTACGCCTCTGCCGTAACCCGGCGGCACGTCGCGCGAATAGCTTTCAGCCACTCAGGTGAACCAGATGAGGACGATGACAGCCGGAGCACCGCGACTGGGATCCCCGCCGACGCCACCGCGCGGCGGCCCGCCATGACGGCGCTGCTGCTCGCCCTGGCGGCGGGGGCCCTCACGGTGGCGGCGCCGTGCATCCTGCCGATGCTGCCGATCCTGCTCGGCGCCTCGGTTGGCCAGACCAGCCGCGCCCGCCCGGCCTTCATCACGCTGGGCTTCGTGCTGAGCTTCTCCATCGTGGCGCTGCTGTTCGGCGCCTTCGCGCAGAGCCTCGGCGCATCGCAGGAGGTGCTGCGTCAGGTCGCGATCGTGCTGCTGGTGCTGTTCGGCGCCCTGATGATCGCGCCGCGCCCGTTCGAGCTGCTCATGGCGCGCATGGGCGGCCTGATCAACCGGGCCGACGCGGTCGGACGGCGCGCCGGCACT
>CAXTOE010000349.1:674-3657 GCA_964245685.1 uncultured Acetobacteraceae bacterium
TACGCTGGTGGTTGTGTGGACGCCGTGCGCCGGTCCCGTGCTGGGCTCCATCCTCACCGTCGTCGCGACCTCCGACCGGCTCGGCTGGTCGGCCCTGCTGCTCTTCGCCTATGCCGCCGGGGCGGGCGTGCCGATGCTCGCGATCGCGTATGGCGGCCAGTATGTGACCACGCGGGTGCGCAGCGTCGTCCGCTATGCACATCGGCTGCAGCAGGCCTTCGGCGCGGTCGTGATCCTGATCGCGGTGGCGCTGTACTACCAGTACGACACCGTGGTGACGGTCTGGCTCGCCAACTTCTACCCCACTGCCAACCTCGGACTATGACATGCGCCTGAGCCGACGTGCCGCCCTGCTGAGTGCCGCCGCGGGCACGGTGCCCTGGGGCAGGAGCGCCCGCGCCGCGGGCGAAGCCGCCGAAGGGCTGGCCGACTACGGCGCCGCCCCGGAATTCGCCGGCATCTCCGGCTGGCTGAACTCGCCGCCGCTGACCATGGCGGGACTGCGCGGCAAGGTGGTGCTGATCGATTTCTGGACCTACTCCTGCATCAACTGCCTGCGCACCCTGCCGTACGTGACGCGCTGGTACGACAGCTACCGGGCGCGCGGCCTGGTGGTGGTGGGCGTGCACACGCCGGAGTTCGGCTTCGAGCGCAGCACCGCCAACGTGCGGACCGCCATCGAGCGGTTCGGCATCCGCTACCCGGTGGCCCAGGACAACGGATTCGCCACCTGGAAGGCCTACGACAACCAGTTCTGGCCGGCCGAATACCTGGTCGACCGCAGCGGCCGGGTGGTGCTGAAGCATTTTGGCGAGGGTCGCTACGACGAGACCGAGAACGCGATCCGCTCGCTGCTCGCCGCCGGCCCTGCGGTGGCCGCGGACGATGGCGCCGACCTGTCCCGCATCGCCACGCCGGAGATGTATTTCGGCCTGGCGCGGGTGCAGATGCTGGCGAGCCCGGAGCCGCCGCGTCGCGGTGCCGCGTCCTACACCGTGCCCGCACCGCTGCCGGGCAACCGCTTCGCCCTGATGGGCACGTGGGACCTGTCCGACGAGACCGCGACGCTGGCACAGGGTCCGGGCGCGGTGGCGCTGAAGTTCCGGGCCGGGAAGGTGTTCATGGTCGCGAGCAGTCCCACCCCGGTCACCCTCTCGGTGACCGTCGATGGGCGGGCGCAGCCGCCGGTGACGGTGCGGGAGAGCCGCCTCTACACGCTGTTCGACAGCACGGAGTACGGCGACCACGCGCTGCGTGTCGAGATACCGCAGGCGGGCTTCGAGGCGTTCACCTTCACCTTCGGATAGGCGGCCACCTTCGGACAAGCAGCGTCTCCCGGACGGGGTTTGTGCGTCCGGTCGTGCCGGGGTAGATGGCAGCCCGAACTTCAGACGCACCGATAGCTGGCGCACGATCGGCTCGATCCTCTGCTCCGGGAAGGCCTGCCCGCATGAGCTCCGCGCCCGATCCTGACCTCGGCTCCGATATCGTGCCGATCCGCCGCGCCCTGATCTCGGTGTCCGACAAGACCGGGCTGGTGGCGCTGGGTGCCGCGCTGCTGCGCCACGGCGCGGAGCTGCTCTCCACCGGCGGCTCGGCCAAGGCGCTGCGCGAGGCCGGGCTGCCGGTCAGGGAGGTCTCCGAGCAGAGCGGCTTTCCCGAGATCCTCGACGGGCGGGTCAAGACCCTGGTGCCGCAGATCCATGGCGGCATCCTCGGCCGTCGCGACCTGGCCTCGCACCGGGCGCAGATGGCGGAGCACGGCATCGCGCCGATCGACCTCGTCTGCGTCAACCTCTACCCGTTCGAGGCGGCGGTGGCCTCGGGTGCTGCGCCGGCGGAGTGCATCGAGACCATCGATATCGGCGGCCCGGCGCTGATCCGGGCGGCGGCGAAGAACCACTCGCACGTCGCCGTGCTCACCGAGCCCGCACAGTACGAGGCCCTGATCGAGACCCTGGAGGCGCTCGGCGGCACCACCCGGGCGGATCGCCGTGCCTGGGCCGGCGCCGCCTATGCGCGCACCTGCGCCTATGACGGCGCGATCGCGAACTGGTTCGCCCGCGAGCGCGGCGACCCGTGGCCGCGCCGCCTGAGCCTGTCGGGGACGCGCGCCGAGATCCTGCGCTACGGCGAGAACCCGCATCAGTCGGCCGCCTTCTACCTCGACGGCAGCGACCGGCCCGGCATCGCCACCGCGCGCCAGCTGCAGGGCAAGGCGCTGTCGTACAACAACCTCAACGACACCGACGCCGCGTTCGAGCTCGCCTGCGAGTTCGATCAGCCGTCGGTCGCGATCGTCAAGCACGCCAACCCGTGCGGCGTGGCGACCGCCGCCAGCCTGGAGGCCGCCTGGCAGCTGGCGCTGCGCTGCGACCCGGTCTCCGCGTTCGGCGGCGTGGTGGCGCTGAACCGTACCCTGGACGAGGCGACGGCGTCGCGGATCGCCGCGATCTTCACCGAGGTGATCGTGGCGCCGGATGCCACCGAGGCGGCGCGCGCCGTGCTCGCCGGCAAGAAGAACCTTCGCCTGCTGCTGACCGGCGGCCTCGCTGATCCCGCCGCGGGCGGACTCACGCTGCGCTCGGTGGCCGGCGGCTTCCTGGCGCAGGACCGTGATGCCGGCCGCCTCGACGGCTCGATGCTCAAGGTGGTGACGCGGCGGCCGCCGACGCCCCGCGAGCTGTCCGACCTCGTGTTCGCGTTCCGGGTCTGCAAGCACGTGAAGTCGAACGCGATCGTCTATGCCCGCGACGACGCCACCGTCGGCATCGGTGCCGGGCAGATGAGCCGGGTGGACGCCGCGCGTATCGCCGCCGACAAGAGCGAGCAGGCGAGCCAGGCCGCCGGCCTCGCGGAGCCGCTCGGCCGTGGCAGCGTCGCCGCGTCGGACGCGTTCTTCCCGTTCGCCGACGGGCTGCAGGCCGTCATCGCCGCCCGCGCCACCGCCGTGCTCCAGCCGGGCGGGGCGCTCCGCGCCGCC
>CAXTOE010000350.1:0-3325 GCA_964245685.1 uncultured Acetobacteraceae bacterium
GCACGCCGGCGCCCCACCGGATCGACGTGCCCCGGATCGGCGCGGATCGGCGCGAAGGGGCCGATCCGGCGTCTGCGTGCCTGGACAAGGGCCGCGGCCAGCTCGGCCTCGTCGGGTCCCTGCAGCGCCTCGGCGCGGGCAGCGGACAGCGCGCGCCCGATCGCCTCGCCGGCGATGCCGCGTCCGGCGAGATGCGCCGCGACCGCCCGTGACGAGCGTCCGCCGCGCACGAGCGTGCGGGCGCGCGCTTCCGCGAACGAGGCGTCGTCGACCGCACCGAGGCGGACCAGGTCGGCGGCGACCAGGCGCGCCTCGCGGTATCCCTGCTCCTGGGTCTGCCTCACCACGTCGGGATCACCGCCCAGCGACACCGCCTGACGCGCCCAGCGCCCCATCCGTCGCTCGAGCACGCGGACCAGCCCGGCCTCGGTGGCGGCGAAGCGCGCCAGGTAGGCGATCGCGGCGTCGCGCAGATCCGGAGCGGCTCTCGGGCCCGGCGCGCCGTCCCGGCCGGGCGATCGGTCGGCCCGCTGATCAGGAGGTCGACGGGGCACGATGCCCGGATCGCACGCTCAGCGGCGCGCCTTGCGGGCGGCGTAGCGCTTGTCGCGTGCGGCCTTCTGCTCGAGCTTCAGCAGCGCCTCCTGACGTGCCGCATCGCGCGCGGCGGCCTCGCGTTCTGCCGCCGCCGCTGCGGCCGCCACGGCAGCGGCCTCGCGCTCGACGGTGAGCCGTGCCGCCGCCTCCTCGCGCTCGCGACGCCGCTCCGCCATGCGCAGCTCGCGCGCCTCGGCGATGGCGCGGCGCTCCGCCTGACGCGCCCGCACTTCCGGGTCGTCCGCCGCGGGGCGGGGCTTGAACTTGGCCAGCAGCGCCATCTTGGCCTCGGCGGAGGCCTTCTGGCGCTCGTCGAATTTATTATCCTTGAAAATGACCGCGACCCTTCGTCTCGTTCCGGCACACCAGCTGGTGCCAGCGCGCGGCGGTTTCTAGCCGTTGTTGCGCTGCGGTGTCACCACCATATGCGCGGCAGTCCTTTTATGCGACAATGCAGTCGAGTTGAAGTCGTGGCGCATGCGCCACCTTGCAGGGGATGACGATGCCGGAATGCTTTCCACGTCATGCCGAGATGGCGGGAGGCCAGTGATGAACGTCTTTAAACCCGCAACCAGAACCGCGATGACCGAGGCCCAGGTCCGCAAGGCCGCCGCCAATACTGCGGGGCACGAGAAGACCGTCGACGACGATCCGTTCAAGGAGGGCGACGCGGTGGTCTACGCGGCGCACGGCGTCGGCCATATCGACCGCATCGGCCTCGAGGAGATCGCCGGCCACAAGCTGGAGGTGATCCAGGTCTCGTTCTCCGACAACCAGATGACGCTGCGGATCCCGCTGGCGCGCGCGCGTGCCTCGGGCCTGCGCAAGATCGCCAGCCGCGACATCGTCGAGAAGGCGATGGCGGTGATACGCGGCAAGCCGCGCATCAGCAAGGCGCTGTGGGCACGTCGCGCGGTCGAGATCCAGGCGCGGATCAATTCGGGAGACCTGCTCCAGGTGGCGGAAGTGGTGCGCGACCTGCAACGCCACGTCGATAACCTCGAGGGGAGCTTCAGCGAACGCAAGCTGTTCGAGCTGGCACTGGACCGCTTCGGCGCCGAGATCGCGGTGGTCGAGGGTGCCGACAAGAGCGCCGTACTCGATCGTCTGACCGCGACCATGAAGGCGGCCTGATCCGGGGATCGGTCTCCGCTACCGCCACGGAGCAGCGGAGACCTCTCGGCTCACAGCCTACCGCCGCGATCAGGACCAGCGAAGGCTCAGGATGGATTCTCTTCCCCAGGCATCGCGTCGTCCGTCTCTCGCGCCGCCGGCACGTCGCCAGTCGGTTGCTGCGCCGTGGCCGCTTCCTTCTCGCGACGCTTGGCCTCCTTCTTCGCTGCCTTGGCTCGATCGCGCTCGGCTTTCTGAAACCCGTAATTGACCTTGAAGGTCATTCGTCCTCCTTCAGGCGACCTTTAGATTTACCGCGGAAACCCGGCCCTTCTGACCGCTCTCCAGATCGAAGCTCACCGACTGGCCGTCATTGAGGCTCTGCAGGCCGGCACGCTCCACCGCCGAGATATGCACGAACACGTCGCTGGACCCGTCCGACGGCTGGATGAAGCCGTATCCCTTGGTCGCGTTGAACCACTTAACCGTGCCGTTCGGCATGGCCTATCTCCTGCTCTCGGAGGCCACCGCAACGACGACCCATCTGCTCGACCGTAAGGATAGAAGCACCGATCTGCCATTATGGCGAGGATCCACCCCGGTGCCTACCCGGTGGTTTGACTTGCTCGGCGCGCACACGGCATCATGAAGCCGCCGGTGCGGGTGCCCGGCGCCCGGCCGCGGTGGCGCTTGGATCGGCCCGGATCGCCGCCGGCGAGACGGCCGCCGACGAACGCAGGACCAAGCCGATGATCGCCTCCCTGATGCCGACCTATAATCGCGCCGACCTCGCCTTTGAGCGCGGCGAAGGAAGCTGGTTGCACGGCTCGGACGGGCGACGCTACCTCGATTTCGGCGCCGGCATCGCCACCTCCTCGCTCGGTCACGGCCATCCCCACCTGGTCGCAGCGATCGCCGAGCAGGCCGGCCGGGTGATGCACGTCTCCAACCTGTACCGGGTGCCGCAGGCCGAGCGCCTGGCCGAGCGGCTGGTCGCGGCGAGCTTCGCCGACAGCGTGTTCTTCTGCAACTCGGGGGCGGAAGCCAACGAGGGCATGGTGAAGATGATGCGCCGCGCGATGGCCGTGACCGGGCGGCCGGAACGCACACGCGTGCTGTGCTTCGACGGCGCCTTCCACGGCCGCACCCTGGCGATGCTGTCGGCGACCGGCAACGCCAAGTACCTGCAGGGCTTCGGACCGGCGGTCGAGGGCTTCGACCACGTCCCGTTGAACAACCTGAACGCGGTGCGCGACGCGATCACGCCGCAGACGGCGGCGATCCTGGTCGAGCCGATCCAGGGCGAGGGCGGCGTCCGGCTCGCGGACCCGCGCTTCCTGCGCGAGCTGCGCACCGCCTGCGACGAGTTCGGCCTGCTGCTCGGCTTCGACGAGGTGCAAAGCGGCATGGGCCGCACCGGCCGGCTGTTCGCGCACGAGTGGGCCGAGGTACGCCCGGACGTGGTCTCCACCGCCAAGGGCATCGGCGGCGGCTTCCCGCTCGGCGCCATCCTGGCCACCGAGGCGGTGGCGC
This sequence comes from uncultured Acetobacteraceae bacterium, assembly GCA_964245685.1. GTDB lineage: Bacteria > Pseudomonadota > Alphaproteobacteria > Acetobacterales > Acetobacteraceae > Lichenicoccus. Next base: position 3,244 of record CAXTOE010000350.1, read on the forward strand.
GTCACATGACCCACGGCTCACACGGCACCACCTTCGGCGGCAATCCGCTGGCCTGCGCCGCCGGCAACGCGGTGCTCGACAT
>CAXTOE010000350.1:3335-3656 GCA_964245685.1 uncultured Acetobacteraceae bacterium
TGCTGACCCCCGGATTCCTCGACGCGGTCGGCCGCACCGGCGAGATGCTGCTGGACGCGCTCCGCGGCCTCTCTGCGAGCGATCCGGACCTGTTCGAGGGGGTGCGCGGGCGCGGGCTGATGATCGGCGTGCAGTGCGGCGTGCCCAACACGGCGCTGCAGGCCGCCTGCCTGGAGGAGGGGCTGCTGGTGGTCGCCGCCGGCGAGAACGTGCTGCGTCTGGTGCCGCCCCTGGTGGCGCGCGAGGCAGAGGCCTTGGAGGCGGTGCGTCGGCTGCGCGCGGCGGCGTCGCGGCTGCGGCCGGCGCTGCGCGCCGCGCAAT
>CAXTOE010000351.1:0-1662 GCA_964245685.1 uncultured Acetobacteraceae bacterium
GGTCTGGCGTCGCATGCCCGACGCGCTGCGCGCCGAGCTGCAGGCGGGCCTGCCGCGCGAGGGCGCGCCGCCGGAGCAGGTGTATGCCTCGTTCCGCCGGCTGGTGGAGCCGTACGGCGTCGGCAACACCCATCCTCGCTTCATGGGCTGGGTGCATGGCGGGGGTACCGCGGTCGGCATGCTGGCCGAGCTGCTGGCGGGCGGCCTGAACGCCAATCTCGGCGGCCGCGACCACGCCGCGATCGAGATCGAGCGCCAGGTGGTGCGCTGGGCGGCCGAGATGGTCGGCATGCCGCCCCAGGCGGGCGGGTTGCTGGTGACCGGCTCGTCGATGGCGAACCTGATCGCGGTGCTGGTGGCGCGCCGCCAGGCCGCGGGTCCGGAGGTGCGCTGCGCGGGCGTGGGCGGCCTCGGGCTGGTCGGCTATGCCGGCGGCACCGCGCATGGCTGCATTCCGCGCGCCTTCGACATGGCCGGCCTCGGATCGGACGCGCTGCGCCGGATCGCCTGCGACGACGACCACCGGATCAGCCTGACGGCGCTGCGGGAGGCGGTGCGCCGCGACCGTGCCGCCGGGCTGCGGCCGTTCCTCGTGGTGGGCACCGCCGGGACCGTGGATACCGGCGCGATCGACGATCTCGCCGCACTCGCCGTGTTCTGCCGCGAGCAGGGGTTGTGGTTCCATGTCGACGGTGCCTTCGCCGCACTCGCCGTGCTGTCGCCGAGGCTCCGTGGGCAGCTCGACGGCATCGGGCGGGCGGACAGCCTCGCGTTCGACTTCCACAAATGGGCGCAGGTGCCGTACGACGCCGGCTGCGTGCTGGTGCGCGACGGGTCGCACCAGGCGGACGCGTTCGCGCAGAGCCTCGCCTACCTGTCCGGCAGTGATCGCGGGGTCTCGGCCAACCGGCCGTGGCCGGCCGATCTCGGCCCGGACCTGTCGCGCGGCTTTCGCGCGCTCAAGGTGTGGATGACGCTGAAGACCTACGGTGCCGACCGACTGGGTCGGATGGTGGAGTCGTGCTGCGACGTGGCGAGCCATCTGGCGGCGCGCGTCGCCCGCGAGCCGGCGCTCGAGCTGCTGGCGCCGGTCAACCTCAACATCGTCTGCTTCCGCTTGCTGCGGCAGGACGTGGATCTGGACGCGCTGAACGCCGAGCTGGTGCTCGACCTGCACGAGGCGGCGATCGCGGTGCCCTCGACCACGATGATCGGCGGCAGGCGGGCAATACGCGCCGCCATCGTCAACCACCGCACCACGGAGGCGGACGTCGACGCGATGATCGACGGCCTGCTGCGGCTCTCCTCGGTCCGCTAATTGCATGGCCGCCTTCGCGTCGGCTCGAGCAGCCGGGCGCGGATGGCCGTCCTCCGTCGGTTCCGTCCGGCGGCGGAGGTGAGGGTCGGCAGCAGACGCGGGTGAGGGAGTGGCGGCCGGGTGATCACCGAGACGGACATCATCAGCGGGTTCACCTGGATCCTCGGGCGCGCGCCGTCGACCGAGGAGATCATCGCCGCGCGTCGCGACTACGCGACGCAGGAGACCGGCGTGCTGGAGGATTTTCGGCGCGACCTGATGGCCACCGACGAGTTCCGCACGCTCCGGCTGCGTTTCCGCAAGGCCGGCGGCATGAGGCTCGCCGAGCTGGACCAGCCGAGGCT
>CAXTOE010000351.1:1672-3648 GCA_964245685.1 uncultured Acetobacteraceae bacterium
ATGCTCGCGCCGCATTTCCGCGCCGATCGGTTCTGCCCGGAGCGGCAGGACGAGCTCGGCGACTGGACCATCAACGAGCTCTCCCGCTACAGCCTGTTCAGCGGCCATTTCGATCTCGCCTGCTGCCGTTCGATCCCGGGGCCGCTGCGGCTGCTGACCATGCTGCGCGAACCGAAGGCGCGGCTGCTGTCGCTGTACTATTTCTGGAAGTCGCACCGTCCGCACCCGCAGCGCGACCTCTACGACCTGCTCAGGCTGGCCCGCGCCTGCAGCGCCGAGGAATTCTTCAGCCACCCCACCGTGGTGCGGCACTGGAGCATACGCAACGCCATCACCGGCCAGATGACGCGCACCAGCAGCACGACGCTGTCGCCGGACCACCTGATCATGCGCGAACCCGAGGCGGCGCTGGAGCTCGCCTGGCGCGCGCTGCAGGGCTTCACCGCTTTCGGCATCGTCGAGCGGTTCGACGCCTCGCGGCTGCTGTTCAACCGGGTGCTCGGCCTGCAGATGCAGCCGATCGCGCCGCAGCAGGTGCTGTCCGAGCTGGTGCGCGGCAACGACGAGTTCGTGCGCGTGCCGCGCGAGCCTCCGGGTGAGCGCCTCCTCGCACTGCTCGACCCGCTGACCGACATCGACCGCGCGTTCTACGCGCGGGCGCGGACGCTGTTCGAGCAGCGCGTGGCGGCGGACGCGGCGCGAGCGGACGACGGGTCATCGCGACCGGCGTTCGCGGTTACCGATCGGCCGGCGCGTGCCTCGTTGATCCGCCAAGCCACCGCCTACGTCCGTCGCGCCCGGCGTTGATCGACGCCTCAGGAGGCGATGAGCGCACCCGCGCGGTCCTGCTGCCGCAGCCAAGCCTGGCGCGCGTCCTCGTCGAACAGCTCGGAGAGCTTCTGCATCATCGTGCCGCCGAGCTCCTCGGCATCGGTGATGGTGACGGCGCGGCGGTAGTAGCGGGTGACGTCGTGCCCGATGCCGATCGCGATCAGCTCGATCACGTTGCGGCCCTCGATCTCGCGGATCACCTCGCGCAGGTGACGCTCCAGGTAGGAGCCGGCGTTCACCGACAGCGTGCTGTCGTCGACCGGCGCGCCGTCGCTGATCACCATCAGGATGCGCCGGCTCTCGCGCCGCCCCAGCAGGCGCCGATAGGCCCAGAGCAGCGCCTCGCCGTCGATGTTCTCCTTGAGGAGGCCCTCGCGCAGCATCAGGCCGAGGTTGCGTCGCGCCCGACGCCACGGCGTGTCGGCGGACTTGTAGATGATGTGCCGCAGGTCGTTCAGCCGCCCCGGCTCGCGCGGCTTGCCTTCGGCGACCCAGCGCTCGCGGCTCTGGCCGCCCTTCCAGGCGCGCGTGGTGAAGCCGAGCACCTCCACCTTGACTGCGCAGCGCTCGAGCGTGCGGGCCAGGATGTCGCCGCACATCGCCGCCACGGTGATCGGTCGGCCGCGCATCGAGCCCGAGTTGTCGATCAGCAGCGTCACCACGGTGTCGCGGAAGTCGGTGTCGCGCTCGGTCTTGTACGACAGCGACAGCGTCGGGTTGACGACCACGCGCGCCAGCCGGCCGGCATCCAGGATGCCCTCCTCGAGGTCGAACTCCCAGGCGCGGGTCTGCTGCGCCATCAGCCGGCGCTGCAGGCGGTTGGCGAGCTTGCTGACCACGCCGTGCATGTTGAGGAGCTGCTGGTCGAGCTGCTGGCGCAGCCGGGCGAGCTCGTCGGCGTCGCACAGATCCTCCGCCGCCACCTCCTCGTCGAACTGCTTGATGAAGGCGCGGTAGCTCGGCGGCGCCGGCGGCTCGTGGCTGTCGCGCGAGGGCTGCGGACCGCCCGGCCGGTCCTCGCCCTCCGCGGCACCCTCCTGGTCCTCCGACGGGTCCTCTTCCTGCTCTGTGCCGGTGTGGGCGAACTCCGGCAGCGCGCTCGGCTGCTGCTCGCTGCCCTCGTCGCCCCGGCTCTCGTCCGGCGC
>CAXTOE010000352.1:0-3628 GCA_964245685.1 uncultured Acetobacteraceae bacterium
ACACCGCGGGTGCGAAGATCGAGGCGCTGCAGTCGGCGGGCGTGCGGGTGGCGCCGAGCCCGGCGGTGCTGGGACCCACCTTGCTCGAGGTGATCCGCGGCTGACCCGCTCGAGGACGGGCCGTCAGCCCGCCTCCGTCCAGGCGCGGACCGTCAGCACCGCGTCGGCGAAGGCGGCGGGTGCCTCCTGGGGCAGGTTGTGGCCGGCATCGACCACACGGTGCTGATGGCGGGCGACGAACATGTGCGCCTGGTCCGCAGTGCCGCCCGGCTTCAGCGTGTCGGTGGCACCGTCCAGGGTCACCGACGGCACCGTGATCTTCGGCCGCTCGGCGAGGCGACGTTCCAGCGCGTCGTAGGCCGGATCGCCTTCCGCCGAGCCGAAATGATAGCGATAGCAATGCACGACGACGTCCACGAAGTCGGGGTTGTCGAAGGATGCGGCGGTGCGCTCGAACGTCGCGTCGCCGAAGTGCCATCGGGGTGACCATTGCCGCCACAGCATGCGGCAGATGTCCCGGCGGTGCATGGCGAGGCACTCGCGGCCGCGCTCGCTCTGGAACAGGTGCTGATACCACAGCGCGTGCTCCATCGACGGCGTGTAGGCGTGCCTCAGACGCTCGATGTCGATGACGTCGTAGCTGGCGAGCGACACCAGCCCTGCCACCCGCCCGGGCCACAGGGCGGCGGCGACGCAGGAGGACAGCCCGCCCCAGTCATAGCCGGCGAGGATCGCGGTCTCGAGATGCAGGGCATCGAGCAGCGAGACCAGGTCGGAGCCGAGTGCCGCCTGCTGGCCGCTGCGCATCGTCTCCGCCGACAGGAACCGGGTCGGGCCGTAGCCGCGCAGGTAGGGCCGGAGCACGCGTGCACCGCGGGCGGTGAGGAGCGGCACGACCTCGTCGTAGGCGAGCACGTCGAAGGGGAACCCGTGCGACAGCACGACCGGCCACCCGTCGTGGGGGCCGGCCTCGAGATAGCCCATCGCGAGCACACCCGCGGCGATGCTGTTCACCTCGCGCTCCTGTCGCACGAACCCTGGGCCATCAGAGGTGCGTCGTCTCCGTCTTGCTGGGATGCACGCCGCCGTGCGGGTCGCTGCCGGCCTCGGTCTCGTCGCCCACCGCCGCGCGCGGGTGCTTGGCGAAATAGCCGATCGCGTCGTGCAGGTCGGCGAGCAGGGTGTCGGCCATGTCGCGGGAGAAGCCGTGCCGCACCAGGGCGCGCATCACCGTCATGCCCTGCAGGTCCGGCACCAGCGTATAGGCCGCGACCTGCCAGCCGCGCGTGCGCAGACGGTCCGACAGGTCGAACAGGGTGAAGGCGACATCCGAGCCGTGCCGGATCGTCCAGGACACCGCCGGGATGCCTCGCTCGCTGTCGCCGTCATGCAGCATCTCGAACGGCCCGATGCTGCGCAGGCTCGCGGCCAGGTGCCGTGCCACCTCGTAGCAGCTCCGCTGCACGGCGCGGTAGCCCTCGCGGCCGAGGCGCATCAGCAGGTAGTATTGCGCGATCACCTGGCCGCCGGGGCGGGAAAAGTTCAGCGCGAAATCCGGCATGTTGCCGCCGAGATAGTTCACCCAGAACACCAGTTCGTCGGGCAGCGACGCCTTGTCGCGCCACATCACCCAGCCCACGCCGAGCGGGGCGAGGCCGAACTTGTGGCCCGACGCGTTGATCGAGAGCACACGCGGCAGCCGGAAATCCCACCGCAGCTCCGGCTCGACGAACGGGGCGAGGAAGCCGCCGGAAGCCGCGTCGACGTGGATCGGCACGTCGAGGCCGCGCTCGCGCTCTATCGCATCGAGGCCGGCGGCAATCGCGGCGACCGGCTCGTACAGCCCGGTGAAGGTGACGCCCAGGGTCGGCACGACGCCGATCGTGTTCTCGTCGAGCCGCGACGCGACCTCGTCCACAGTCATGCCGAAGCGTCCCTCGGCCATCGGGATCTCGCGCAGCTCGACGTCGAAGTAGCGGGCGAACTTGTGCCAGCACACCTGCACCGGCCCGGTGATCAGGTTGGGGCGGTCGGTGGGCTTTCCCGCCGCGCGCCGCTTCGCCTCCCAGCGTCGCTTCATCGCCAGGCCGCCGAGCATCGCCGCCTCGCTCGATCCGACGGTCGAGCAGCCGACCGCCTGAGTGGCCTCCGGGACGTGCCAGAGGTCCGCGATGATGTGCACGCAGCGCCGCTCGATCTCGGCGGTGGCGGGATACTCGTCGCGATCGACCATGTTCTTGTCGATCGACTGGTCCATCAGCCGGTGCACCTCGTCCTCGAGCCAAGTCTGGCAGAAGGTCGCGAGGTTCTGGCGCGCGTTGCCGTCGAAGGAGAGCTCGTCGCGCACCAGATTAAGCGCCGCGTCGGGCCGCATGCCGTGCTCGGGCATGCGCAGCTTGGGCACCGGATGCTCCGCCGCCCGGGTCGCGTAGATGTCGGCGTCGAGCGCCTCGCGCGAGGTCTGCGTGTGATGCAACGGCATGGCCTGTCTCCCCGGAGCCTACCCGCTCCAACAGCGGCGCGGTCCGGCGGTTCGCCCTGCGGACGCGACCGCGTCCGGCGCCTCAGCCGATCGCGCGCAGCACGCCGCCTTCCACCCGCAACGCCGCTCCCGAGGTGGCGGAGGCCTGCGGCGAGCACGTGTAGACCACCATGTTCGCCACCTCCTCCGTGGTCGCCAGCCGACCGAGCAGGGAGGACGGCCGGTGCTCGGCGATGAAGCGCCGACCGGCCTGTTCCGGGTCGTCACCGCCTAGCATGGTGGCGACACCCTCCGACAGCGTGGGGCCGGGCAGCACGGCGTTGACGGTGACGCCGGTGCCGGCGACGGACTCCGCGAGCCCGCGCGAGACCGCGAGCTGCGCCGTCTTGGTCATGCCGTAATGGATCATCTCTTTCGGGATGTTGAGCCCGGACTCGCTGGAGATGAAGACGATGCGGCCCCAGCCGGCGGCGACCATGGCGGGCAGGTAGGCCCGCGACAGGCGCACGCCGCTCATCACGTTGGTCTCGAAGAACCGCATCCAGTCGGCGTCGGGGATCTCGGCGAACGGCTTGGGCTCGAAGATGCCCATATTGTTGACCAGGATGTCGGCGTGCGGCGCCTGCGCCACCAATGACGCCGCCCCCTCGGCGGTGGCGAGATCGGCGGCGACGCCGACCACGGCGGCCGCGGGCGTCTGCGCCAGCACCGCGGCGACCGCCTTGCGAACGCGCTGCTCGGTGCGGCCGTTCACGGTCACTGCGGCGCCGGCTGCGGCGAGGCCCTGGGCGATGGCGAGCCCGATCCCGGCGGTGGAGCCGCTGACCACCGCGTGTCGGCCTGACAGGTCGATCCTCATGGGTGCCTCATCGTCGTCGTCCCCGCACAACGCGACGGACGGCCGGAGGTTGACGGCGGACGTGCCTCAGCGCGCGAGCAGCCGGGTCGCGATCGCGGTCCATTCGTCGGGCAGCGGGATCGTCGGCACTGGCTGCCCGGCGCGCCGGTACCAGTAGCCGGCATTCCCGAGGTCGCCCTCCTGACGGTGCAGGTAGGCGTGCACCCAGTCGCAGCGCGGGTCGCCTTCGCGCTGCTGCGCGCAGCCATGCGCCCGCTCCCACTCGCCCTTGCCGGCCCACCACAGGG
>CAXTOE010000353.1:0-3622 GCA_964245685.1 uncultured Acetobacteraceae bacterium
GCATCAGCTCGCCCTCCAGCGCCCGCGGCGGCAGCGCCAGCAGGACGCCGATCGCGTTGATCAGCCGCGCCTCGTTGGTGCGCAGCGGCGGCAGGCTGGCGGCGATGGTCGCCCGCTGCGCCTCCGCGTTGGCGATGTCGAGCGTGGTGCTGACGCCGTTGGCGAACTGGTTGCGCACCAGTGCGGCGTTGCGCTCGGCGTCCGCGAGGCTGGCCTCGGTGATCGCCTCCATCGCCTGCGTGCCGCGCAGCTGCATGTAGTCCTGGGCGAGGTCGGAGATCGCCATCAGCGCGATCGCGTGCCGTGCCTCGATCGCGGCCTCGGTGTTGGCCTGCTGCGCCTCGACCTCCCGCCTCACCCGCCCGAACAGGTCGACCTCCCACGACGAGGACAGGCTGTCCTGCCACAGGTCGAACGCCACCGGTGCGCCGGGTGCCGGGAGAACCAGGGTCTGCAGGATCTGCGGGTTCAGCCGCACGCGGTTGTACGAGCCGTTGGCATCGAGGTTCGGCAGCCCCTGCGAGGCCGCGATCTGTCGCTGCGCCCGGCCCTGCTGCACCTGCTCGGCGGCCGCCTGCAGGTCCAGGTTCTGCCGCGCGAGCCGCCCGACCAGCGCCGAGAGCTCGGGATCCCGGAACGAGTCCCACCAGAGCGCATCCACCACGCCGCCGTAGGTGGTCAGGCTGGCGACCTGCTTCGGCTCCGCCCCCCACCAGGAGGCGGAGGCGTCCGGCCGGCGGAAATCCGGACCGACCGTGCATCCTCCCAGCGGCACCGCCAGCGGCACCGCCAGCAGCAGGGCCAGCAGCAGGGCCAGCAGCGAGGCGGGCAGGACCGCGGATCGGCGAGGCCGACGCGCCGGGAGAGCGGGCAGCACCGGCACGCTCAGCGCGCCGTCACGCGCATCGACGTGTCGCGCTGCCGGTCCCTGACGTCGGCGAGCCCGGTCTCGATCGTCGTCTCCACCGAGAAGCCGATGCGCAGCAGCCGCGCCTCGTTCTGGCCGGGTGCCACCAGGATCTTCACCGGCAGGCGCTGCACGATCTTGGTGAAGTTGCCGGTGGCGTTGTTCGGCTGGATCGGCGCGAAGGCGGCTCCGGAGGCCGGCGGCACGCTCTGCACGATGCCGTCGAGCTTGAGGTCGTAGGCGTCGACGTGGATGCGCACGTGCTGGCCGGGCAGCACGTGCCGCAGCGCCAGCTCGCGGTAGTTCGCGACGATGTAGATCTGGTCGAGCGGCACCACCGCCATCAGCGCGGCACCCGGGCCGACATAGTTGCCGACCTGCACGCTGCGCTCGCCGACCATCCCGTCCACCGGAGCCAGGATGCGGGTATAGGACAGGTTCAGCCGCGCCTGCGCCACCTGCGCCTGGTCGGCGCGCACCGTCGACAGCGCCGAGGCGTACTGCGCCTGCAGGATCGGCAGCTGGTGCTCCGTCGTGCTCAGCATCGCCTGGGCGCCGGCGACCGAGGCTTCCGACTGACGCAGCGTCGTGTCGGCCTGCTGGCGCTCCTGGAAGGTGCCGGCGCCGGTGCTGGCGAGGTTGCGGTAGCGCTTCGCGTTGGCCTGGGCGAAGCCCAGCTGCGCCGAGGACGACACCAGGTTGGCCTGCGACTCCGCGATCTGCGACGGCAGCCGCGCGATCTGGGCGGCATCGTCGGCGGCCTGCGCCTGGTCGCGCGACAGCAGCGCCTCGTCGTTGGCCAGCGCGGTGCGGAAGTCGCGGTCGTCGATCGTGCTCAGCACCTGGCCCGCGCGCACCGGCTGGTTGTCGTCCACGTCGACGGTGGCGATCTGGCCGGAGATGCGCGGCGCGATGGTGGCGTAGTGCGCGGTGACGTAGGCGTCGTCGGTCCAGACCGAGGTCGAAGGCAGGAAGATGACCGCCAGCACCACGGCGATGAAGCCGAGCACGATGACGCCGGCCACGAACCAGGGCCAGCGCGGCATCGGCCTCTGCTTCTCGCCGTCCTTCTTGTCGTCCGGCTTCGGCGGCTGCTTGTCGTCCGCGTGGCCCTTGCCGCCGTCCTTCTCGTCGTCCGCCATGTTCCGCTTCCGCTATTTCTTCGCCAGCGCGATGCGCGGCGGATAGGTGCGCACCGGCAGCACCAGCAGCACGACCATCAGCGCGACCGTCAGCCCGGCCACCACCAGGAAGGCGTCGCTCAGCGTCAGCACCGTCGCCTGCCTCTGCACCTCGGCGCTGAACAGCTGCAGGCTGCCCGGGAAGGCGGACTGCCCGTCCGGCTGCAGCGGCAGCCCGTTGCCCGGGATCAGCCCCTGCCCCTGTATCACGCTGTAGCGGCCCTGGCTGGACTGGTCGACGATCCGGTTATAGTGCAGCCCGCCGCGCCAGCGCATGATCAGCTGCAGCAGCCAGACGCTGATCGGCTCCGCCAGCCCGCGCGACGAGTTGATCAGCCCCGATCCCAGCGGCCCCTCCTCCGGCTTGCGGATCGCGTTGGTCGCCATCATCAGCAACGGCAGGATGATCATCGGCTGTCCGACCGCCTGGAAGCCCTGCCAGATCAGGAACCCGCCGCCCTGCACCACGCTGGTCAGGAACACGTTGCCGATGCAGGCGATCAGCACGAAGGCCATGCCGATGAAGCTGACCACGCGCGCGTCGACGCGCTCGAAGTTCAGCAGCACCGCGATCGCCGGCAGCATCACCAGCTGCGCCAGCGCGATCTGCAGCGTGACCAGCTGCGACTGCAGCGGCCGGTAGCCCGCGACCTCGCGCAGGAAGGCGAGCGGCAGCGTCGAGGAGGACAGGTTGAGCAGCAGGAAGGTCACCAGCGCGATCAGCGCGTAGGCGATGTTGCGCCGCTTGAGCAGGAAGAAGCCGAACAGCGGCAGCGGGTGCAGCACCTCGTTGAGCACCAGCAGCGGCAGCGCCACGACGCTGACCAGCGCCAGCACGCAGATCGTCTGCGAGTTGAACCAGTCGTAGCGGTCGCCCTGCTCCAGCATCGTGGTGAAGGCGCCGAAGCCGATGACGATGAGCAGCGACCCGCGCCAGTCGAACTGCCGCAGCCGCTTGTACTGCGGCGGGTCCTGCTGCACGCCGTACCACACCAGCACGCCGCTGATCGCACACAGCGGCAGCGTCTCGAGGAAGACGAAGTGCCAGTCGACGATATCGGTCCAGAGCGCCGCGAGCGTGGCGCCCATGTTGGGTCCGAACGTCGTCGTCAGGGCATAGGCGGCGAGCCCATACAGCCGGATCGGCGGCGCCAGCACGCGCAAGCCCACGACCAGCAGCAGCGGGATCAGCAGGCCGCCGGAGAAGCCCTGCAGGAAGCGCAGCCCATACAGCAGCGTCAGGTTGGCGCTCCACGGGATGCACAGCGTGATCACGCAGCACAGCGCGATCGAGCCGAGCGCCCAGCGACGCACCGTCATCGTCACCGCCCACCAGGGCGAGAAGCCCATCCCGATCACCTGGCCGGTCGCATACAGGCTGGTGATCCAGGTCCCCGGATCGCTGCTGATGCCGAGACCGCCGCGAATGTCGACCAGCGCAATCGACGTCACCTGGTCGTTAAACTCGGAGGCGAGGGCCGCAATCAACACCCCCAGCAGCCCGACCAGCGGTCTGATCTCCATTCGTTCTCCG
>CAXTOE010000354.1:0-3575 GCA_964245685.1 uncultured Acetobacteraceae bacterium
GTGCACGTGATCGGCGCCGGAGCGCCCGGAGGCGCCGATCACGTGCACCGGCTCGCGGGCCGGCGCGGCCCCCGACGCGGCGCCCGTCACGCGACCCCGCCCGGATGCGGTATCATGATACCGTGCAAGAAAACCGTGTGCGCTTCGGGCTTTCTCCGATCGGCTTGACGTGGACGGCGCATCTGTCCATAACCCCGCCTCCTGTCGTGAACCCCTCCGGCGTGACAACTGCTGACGAAATGGACCGCATGATGAAGACCACCCTCTCGCTGAGGCCCGCGGAGGTGACCAAGGGCTGGATCCTGATCGATGCCGACGGCCTCGTTCTCGGCCGCCTCGCCGCCATCATCGCCGGGCGCCTGCGCGGCAAGCACAAGCCGCAATTCACCCCGCACGTCGATTGCGGCGACAACGTCGTGGTGGTCAACGCCGAGAAGGTCCGGCTGACCGGCAACAAGGAGGGGCAGAAGCTGTTCCACTACCACACTTGCTACGCTGGCTGCTTCAAGCAGCGCACGATCGCGCAGCGCCTCGCCGGCAGCAATCCCGGCCACGTGATCAGCAAGGCGGTCGAGCGGATGATCACCCGCGGCCCGCTGCAGCGCGCGCAGATGAAGCACCTCTACGTCTATGCCGGCGAGGCGCATCCGCATGACGGCCAGCAGCCGCAGCGTCTCGACGTGGCAGCGCTGAACCGCAAGAACTCGGTCTTCAAGACCCCCATCACCTCCAAGAAGAGCATCGCGGCCTGATCATGTCAGAGACCCAGACCCAGACCCAGCCCCGCACCGGGACGCTGGCCGACCTGCGCGACCTCGCCACCAGCGCCGGCGTCGCCGTAACCGAGAGCGAGGCGGTGCTGCGCCAGCCGAAGCGCGACGCGCTCGGCCGCGCCTATGCCACCGGCCGGCGCAAGAACGCGATCGCGCGTGTCTGGATCAAGCCCGGCCGCGGCGACATCAGCGTCAACGGCAAGAAGGTAGGCCAGTACTTCGCCCGCCCGGTGCTGCGCATGCTGATCACCCAGCCGTTCCTGGTCGCCGACCGCTACAACCAGTTCGACGTCTACTGCACCGTGGTCGGCGGCGGCCTGTCCGGACAGGCCGGTGCGCTGCGCCACGGCATCAGCCGCGCGCTCACCTACTACGAGCCGGGACTGCGCGGCATCCTCAAGGTCGCGGGCTTCCTGACCCGCGACAGCCGCGTGGTGGAGCGCAAGAAGTACGGCCGCATGAAGGCGCGCCGCTCGTTCCAGTTCTCCAAGCGCTGAGCCCGCACGGGGCGAGGCGGCGGGCGGGACCTCCGGGTTCCGCCCTTTTTCCGTCCTCACCCTGACCCCGCGAGCCGGACATGACGCCACGCATCTTCATCGACGGCGAGGCCGGCACCACCGGGCTTGGCATACGCGACCGCCTGCGCGCCCTGCCGGTCACGCTGCTCTCGCTCGATCGCGAGCGTCGCCGGGACCCGGAGGCGCGATGCGCGGCGATGCGCGAGGCCGAGCTGGTGGTGCTGTGCCTGCCCGACCAGGCGGCGCGCGAGGCGGCGTCGATGGCGGCGACACTCCCAGATCCGCCGCGCCTGCTCGACGCCAGCACCGCCTTTCGCACCGCCGCCGACTGGGTCTACGGCTTCCCGCAGCTGGCGCCGGCGCAGCCGGGCGCCATCGCCGCGGCACCTCGCGTCTCCAACCCAGGCTGCTACGCCACCGGTGCGGTGGCGCTGCTGCGTCCGCTGGGCGAGGCCGGCCTGCTGCCCGCCGATCACGCGCTGTCGATCAACGCGGTGAGCGGCTACTCGGGCGGCGGCCGGGCGATGATCGAGGCGCACGAGAGCAGCGGCGGCCCGGCGTTCCGGCTCTACGGCCTGGGGCTGGAGCACAAGCACGTGCCGGAGATCGTGGCCCACGCCCGTCTCGCCTCGCGGCCCATCTTCGTGCCCTCGGTGGGCCATTTCCGACAGGGCATGATCGTCTCGATCCCGCTGCACCTGGACCGGCTCGGCCGCGGCGCCACGGTGCTGGCGCTGCGCCGCTGCCTGCTCGACTGGTACGGCGGCTCCGGGCAAGTGTCGGTCAGCGATGGCGCCGGAGCCGCGGACGAGGCGCTGGTGGGCGAAGCTTTGGCCGGCACCGACCGCATGGAGCTCGCGGTGCATGGCAGCGGCGCCTATCCGCACGCGCTGCTGACCGCGCGGCTGGACAATCTCGGCAAGGGTGCCTCGGGTGCCGCGATCGAGAACATCGCGCTGATGCTTGGCCTGTGATGCCGGGCCTCGGGAGCTGACGGAGGATCGCTGGGCGGTCCTGCTGGAGCGGCGCTTCCGGGCGCCGCTGCTGACCGTCTCGCTCGGCGTCGGGCTGTTCTCCTTCAACGAGTTCCTGGTCTCGACGACGCGGCCGAGCGCGGTGCGTGCCACCGGCGGCGCCGCCCTGATGAGCTGGACGGTGACCGTCTACCTGGTGCCGTCGATCATCGGCGGCAGCAGCGCCGTCTCGCTGCGGCAGCGCTGGGGAGCGCGCCCGGTGCTGTTCCTCGCCGGGCTGGTGTTCCTGGCCGGCACGCTGCTGGCGAGCCTGGCGCCGTCGATGGCGGTGATCCTGCTCGGGCGCGCGCTGCAGGGGGCCGGCGACGGGGTGATCGCGTCGCTCTGCTACGCCCTGATCCCGGCGCTGTTCCCGCCCACGCTGATCGCGCGCGTGCTCGGCGTCGAGGCGCTGATCTGGGCCGGCTCCGCCTTCGGCGGCCCGCTGCTGTCCGGCTGGGTCACCCAGCTGATCTCCTGGCGCGCGGCCTTCCTGGTCAACCTGCCGCTGATCGCGGGCTTCCTGCTGCTGGTGCCGCTGGTGGCACCCCGCCAACGTCGAGGTGGCGCGCCCGCCGGCATCGCCCTGTTCCGCCTGTCCGGCATCGCCGCCGGCATCATGGCGGTGGCCGCCGCCGACGTGATCGCGAGCCCCGCACTGCGCCTCGGCTGCCTGGTGCTGGCGCTGATCCTGCTGGTGTGCAGCGTGCGGGCGGACCGCTCCGGCGGCACGAGGCTGTTCCCGGCGACGATGTTCCGGCTCTCCAGCCGGTCGGGTGCGGCGTACTGGACCATCCTGCTGATGCCGCTGGCCCAGGCGGTGTCCGGGGTCTACCTGGTGCTGGCGCTGCAGCGGATCTGGTCGTTCCGGCCGGCCGCGGCCGGCGGCATCGGCGCGCTGATGGCGCTGTCCTGGAGTGCCGCCACGTTCCTCGTCGCCGGGCTTCCCCGCGCCCGGATGCGGCTGTCCGGTCTAGGCCCGGCCCTGAACGCCGCCGGCCTGCTCGGGCTGCTGGTGGCGCTGCGGACCGGATGGCTCGCGCTGGTGGTCGCGTCGCAGCTCGCGACCGGCGTCGGCTTCGGGCTGTGCTGGTCGACGCTGAACCAGCGCGTCATGGAGGGGGCGGCACCGGACGAGCAGGGCCGCGCCACCGCGCTGCTGCCGACGGTGCTGTCGGCCGGCTACGCGATCGGCGCTGCGGTCGCAGGCCTGGCGGCGAATGCGGCCGGGCTGCCGCGTGCGATGGCCGAAGGCGCGTCCGTCTCCGCAC
>CAXTOE010000355.1:0-3564 GCA_964245685.1 uncultured Acetobacteraceae bacterium
GACCTCGAGACCGCGGAGTCGCTGATCATGCGCCTGCGCGGCCCCTGATCGTGGGGCGTCGCCGCAGGCTCGCACCGACGCGCCGAGGTCGGCGTGCGCATGACCGGAGCTTGCATGGCCGGGCGCTTGGCGCCACATGCTCTGCCGCGAAGCCGTTCGGCACCGGCACAGCTCGGCCAGACGCGGCCGAAGAGAGGATTTCATGGGTGGCTTGAGCATCTGGCACTGGCTGATCGTGCTTGCCGTCGTGCTGCTGCTGTTCGGCGGCAGCGGCAAGGTGAGCACCTTGATGGGCGACTTCGCAAAGGGCGTGAAGTCGTTCAAGAAGAACATGGCCGACGACGAATCGATGGAAGCGCATGGCGGCCAGCAGGCGTCGCATCCGGCGCCGACCACGCTCGCCTCGCCGACCGTCGCGTCCTCCGGAGGCTCGAGCCCGGCTACGGGCACGGTGCCGGGCCAGGTGCAGGAGCCGATACGGCATAGCTGACGCGGCCGCGCGAGGGGCCGCGCCATGCACGTGCGCGCCGTGCCGGATCCGTCCTGGATCGAGGCGACGGACGAGGTCGTCGCGGCCGGGCGGCGCCTCGACCGGCTCGGTTGGGTGCCGGCTACGGCAGGGAACCTCAGCCGGCGCCTGCAGGACGGCCGTATCGCGATCACACGCAGCGGCATCCACAAGGGACTGCTCACCCGGGACGACGTGATCGAGGTCGGCGCGGCCGGGCAGCCGGTGCGCGCTTCCGACCGTCCCAGCGCCGAGACCCTGCTGCACTGCCAGCTCTACGCCGCCTTCCCGGATGCCGGCGCGGTGCTGCACGGGCATTCGGTCGCGGCCACCGTGCTGTCGATGGTCGAGCCGGGCGAGGCGCTGTGGTTCGAGGACTACGAGCTGCTGAAGCTGTTCGACGGGCAGGGCTCGCACGAGGTGCGGCTGCGGCTGCCGATCTTCGACAACGACCAGGATATCGCCCGCCTGTCCGGCACCATCGCGCCGCTGCTCGACGGCATGACGATGGGCTACGTGCTGCGCGGGCACGGCGTCTATGCGTGGGGGCCGTCGATGCCGGCGGCGCTGGCGCGGCTGGAGGGGCTCGAGTTCCTGCTGGCCTGCGCCCTGCAACGGAGGAAGCTGCGACCATGAGCCGACTGACCATCTTCGACGAGGACCGACCGGGACAGGCCGTGCTGCGCACCGAGGACGCACCGAGGATCGCGGACGAGCTCGGCCGCATCGGCGTGCGCTTCGAGCGTTGGGACAGCCCGGTCGTGCTCGCGCCGGAGGTTACCTCGGAGGCCATCCTAGAGGCCTACCGCCCGCATCTCGACCGGCTGATGGGCGAGAGCGGGGCCGGCTCGGCGGACGTGATCACGCTCGACGAGAGCACCCCGAACCGGGCGGCGCTGCGCGAGAAGTTCCTCTCCGAGCACACCCACACCGAGGACGAGGTGCGCTTCTTCGTGCGCGGCGAGGGCAGCTTCATCCTGCACGTCGACGGCCGCGTCTACGACGCGCACTGCACCGCGGGCGACCTGATCGCGGTGCCGAGCGGTATCGCGCACTGGTTCGATGCCGGGGAGCGGCCGGCGGTCACGGCGCTGCGGGTGTTCACCGACAGCAGCGGCTGGGTCGCGCACTATACCGGCGACGGCATCAGCGCCCGCTTCCCGGCCGCCTGACGAGGCGCCTCGCCCCGTCCTCCACTTCCCTCCGGCATCCGGTGCGCGCAGCCCGGTGAGAGCAGCCACGATGAGAGCAGCGCCGTGAACCAGAGCCCGCGCGCGGTGCTGACGGACATCGAGGGCACCACCACCCCGCTCGCCTTCGTCCACCGAGTGCTGTTCCCCTACGCGCGCGCTGGCCTGCCCGGGCTGCTGGCCGAGCGTGCCGGCGAGCCGCAGGTGGCGGCGGCGCTGGCGCAGATACGCGCCCTGGCACCGGAGGCGGATCCGCTGGCGCAGTGCCTCGAGTGGATGGACCGGGACGCCAAGATCACGCCGCTGAAGCTGCTGCAGGGCCTGGTCTGGCAGGACGGCTACGCCGCGGGCGCGTTGCGCAGCGAGCTGTATCCCGACGTGGCGCCGGCGCTGCGCGCCTGGCATGCGGGCGGCGTGCGGCTCGCGGTGTACTCGTCGGGCTCCGAGGCGGCGCAGCGCCTGATCTTCGGTCATCCGCCGGCGGCCGCGGGCGGCGACCTCACCGGGCTGTTCTCGGCCTTCCTCGACACCCGGATCGGCGCCAAGTCGGAGACCGCGAGCTACGCCGAGGCGGTGCGCCGGCTCGGCCTGCCGCGCCCGGAGATCCTGTTCCTGTCCGACAGCGCCGCCGAGCTCGACGCCGCCGCCGCCGCCGGGCTCGCCGTCTGCCAGCTGCTGCGCGCGGCCGACGCGACACCCGCCTGCGAGCGCCATCCGGGCTGTGCGGATTTCGCCGCCGTCGCCGCCCGCTTCGGCCTGCCGCAAGGAGGTGCGCCATGATCGAGCTGCATCGCGGCTGGCGCCACACGCCGGACGCCGCCCGCGGCGCCATCGCCGCACTGGGCAACTTCGACGGCGTGCATCTCGGCCACGCCCACCTGCTGCGCCGGCTGCACGCGGCCCGGCCGGAGGCACGTCTCGGGGTGGTGACGTTCGAGCCGCATCCGCGCGAGCTGTTCCGTCCCGACGATCCGCCGTTCCGGCTCAGCCTGAGCCGCGAGCGACGGGCGGCGCTGGAGGCGCTGGGTGTCGCCTGCATCTTCGAGATCCCGTTCGACGAGGCGTTCTCGCACTTCTCCGCCGAGCGCTTCGTGCGCGAGGTGCTGCACGAGAGCCTGGGCCTGCGCCACCTCGCCTGCGGGCCTGACTTCGCCTACGGCCATCGCCGCGGCGGCAACGTCGACCGGCTCAGCGACCAGGCGGAGGAGCTGGGCATCGGCCTGACCATCGTGCCGCCGCTCGCCGACAGCGGCGGTCCGTTCTCCTCCAGCCGGATTCGGCGCGCGCTGCTGGACGGCTATCCGGAACGCGCCACCGAGGAGCTGGGCCGGCCCTGGGCGGTGCGCGGCATCGTGGTGCACGGCGACAAGCGCGGCCGCCAGCTCGGCTTCCCCACCGCCAACATCGCCCTCGGCCGTCACCTGGAGCCGGCGCGCGGGGTGTACGCCGTCACCGTGCGGCTGCCTGACGGCGGCACCCATCGCGGGGTCGCCAATATCGGCCGCCGGCCGACGGTGCATGCCGGGCTGGAGAGCCGGCTGGAGGCGCACCTGTTCGATTTCGACGGCGACCTGTACGGCATGGAGCTGTCGGTGGCGCTGCACACCCTGCTCCGCGCCGAGCAGCGCTTCGACGGGCTGGAGGCGTTGCGCGCGCAGATCGGCCGCGACGGCGAGCAGGCGCGCGAGTACCTGTTGCACAAGCTCGGCGGCTGAGGCAGCACGGGGCCCGCCCCTTGCCGTGAAGCATATCGTCGATGACAGAACCGACTGCCGAGACCGACTACCGCGACACCGTGTTCCTGCCCAGCACGTCGTTCCCGATGCGCGGCGAGCTGCCGCGCCGCGAGCCGGCGATCCTGGCGCG
>CAXTOE010000356.1:0-3562 GCA_964245685.1 uncultured Acetobacteraceae bacterium
TGCGCGAGGTTGCCGTGGTGATAGCGTCGCGTCGAACCGGCGCGAGGCGATGCGGGTGAGGTCGAGCGGCTGGGCATGGCGCCAGGCCTATCAGACTTTCCAGTGGAAATGAACGCTTGCCGACTGCGCCGCGACGCGATATTTCCATTGGAAACTTTTGCGATGACGCGACCACGAACGAGGTTCGAGACGCCATGGATGCTGTAGCGGAACCATCGAACCTCCTGCCGGTGCCGGACGAGCTGGACCTGCAGGATCTCCCGGTGGCAGGCAGGCTGCCGACCAGGTTGCAGGGGACGCTGTTCCGCAACGGACCCAACCCGCAGTTCCCACGCGCTCACGCGCACTGGCGTCACGGCGACGGCATGATCCACGCCTTCACGCTGACGGACGGGCGGGTCTCGTATCGCAATCGCTGGGTCCACACCGCGCGGTTCCTGCACGAGCGCGAAGCGGGCGGCCCACTGGGGGCGCTGCAGGACGATCAGGGTCTGGCCAACGTCAACGTCGTGTATCACGCCGCCGAACTCATGGCGCTCGACGGGGCGCACCCGCCGCTGGCGATCTGCCCGGCGACGCTGCGCACGCTCGGCGTGGCACGGCATGGCTGCGGATCGTCCGCTCCCTTCACCGCGCATCCGAGGCTCGACCCGTGCAGCGGCGAGCTGCTCTTCGGCCAGTCGTGCCAGTGCTCGGCGTCGACGATCCGCTGCGGCTCCATCGATCGTCTCGGCAGCCTCGTCTGGCAGGCTGAATTCGCGGCCCCGGGCGCCGGCAGGATCCGCGATTTCGCGGTGACGCCCAACTTCGTCGTCATCCCGGTGCCGGCGTCTCCGGCGCGAGCGCGACGCGACCTTGCCGTCGGCGGCGCCGCATCCATGGCCGGCCGGATCGCCCTGCTTCGCCGCGGCACCGACGACGTCGTCTGGATCGAGGCGCCCGCCCAGGCCGCCCGCGTCATCAACGGCTGGGAGGCCGATGGCCGCGTCTATCTCGACGTGCTGCAGCACGAGCAGCCGACGCGTGCTGGGGCGAGCACGATCCGGGAGCCCAGGCCGGCCAGGCCGTGGCGCTGGACCATCGAGCCGGCTGCCGGTTCGGCGGCCATGATCGCGCTGAGCGACCTCACGGGCGCCTTCCCGCGCATCGACGAGCGCCGCGCCGGTTCGCCGTGCCGCTTCAGCACCCTGTGCTGTCGCCGGCCGGATGCGGCCGACGAGCGGTGGAATGCCCTCGCACGCCTCGACCACCGCACCGGCCGTCACGTGCTGTTCGGCTTCGAGCCGCAGGACGAGCTGTCCGAAGCGGTCTTCGTGCCGCACGCGGCGGACGGTGGCGAGGACGAGGGATGGCTGCTGGCGGTGCTGTGGTCGGCGCGCCCGGCGCGTAGTGAATTGCTGGTGTTCGAGGCCGCCGGGCTCAAGGCCGGGCCGATCGCGCGCGTCCTGCTGCCGCGGCGTATCCCGTTCGGCCTGCACGGCAGCTGGGTGGACCGGGACGTCATGCAGTGCGGAGAGCCGACATGAGACGCCTCGGCAGGCTCGGCATCCTGCTGCAGGAGTTCGGCGGCGTGATCCTGTTCTGGATCGTACTGCGGCAGTTCGGCCTGAAGCCCGCGATCGCCGCCACGATGCTGTTCGTCCTGCTCGACGGCGCCAGGCGGCGGCTGCGCGGCCTGACGTTCACGAAGATCTGGATACTCTCGAACACGCTGGTGCTGGTCTGCGGCGTCATCGACCTGCGTGCGGCGAGCCCGTTCATGATACGCTATGAGGCCGTGCTGACCAACCTGATCACCGGGACCGTCTTCCTGATCGGCGCCTTCGGCAGCAAGCCGATGACACAGGAGATCGCGGAAGACTGGCAGGGTGCGCCCTTCGAGGCCGGTGCCGGCCGACGTCTCTTCTTCAAGGCGTTCACGCTAGTCTGGGCCGGCTATTTCTTCATCAAGGCGCTGGCGTATCTCTGGCTCGCGCAGGTGCTGCCGTTCCAGCAGGCCCTGGCCGTGCGATCGGTGGCGGGAACCGCGAGCTTCGTCGTCATGGTACTGATCTCGATGCAGGGCCGGCAGATCTACGTCCTTGCCCAGCGCTGGCGCCTGCTCCCCGGCGAGTAGAACCGTCCGGACACCGAGGAAGACGAGTGACGCCGCTGATATGACGTCATACCGCGTCGTGAGCAGTGCGGTTCGCCATCTTCCGCGCTCTGAGGATGCCCGATCGCTCTAGGCTCCGACGCATCACGTGTGCATCGATGCGCAGGGATCGAAGTTATTTCAGATATCGTAACATCCTTTTAACCAAGATGGGACTTAATGAAGCGGTGATTGGATTCGATTTCAGGCTCGTGTTGCCTGCCCAGGCGCGGCACGTGACTGAATATCGAGATTATTTACCGAGGGATGTAATTTCGTGAGCTTGGATCTCAGCGCTTTCAAGACTGTCTTCGAGGACGATTTTGGCACCGACACGTCCCTCAGCGGCATTCTCTGGGCCGACAGGTGGGGCAACGCGGACCAGTACAGCTTCGCCAACGGCGCGCTGACCCTCACCTCGACCGCCGCCGAGGGCTGGCCCACCGTCGGCTTCATGCAGGCACCGGTCGGCAAGAGCGCCGGCGAGGGCTACGGGCTCTATCAGTTCACCGGCTACGCCAACGCGGGCCAAGGCATCGGCATCGCCTTCCTGATGTGGCGCGCCGACAACGTGCAGGTCGATCCCAACTCGCCGGGCGCCGCCACCGAGATCGACATCCTCGAGAGCTGGGACGGGAGCAAGACCGGCCAGTCGACCGTTCACTACTACGTCGCCAACACCGCGTTGACGCCGAACCACGACAATGACGGCCAGACCTACAACCAGCTCAACATCAACGTGGCGCAGTCCCACACCTACGCGATGGACTGGGAGCGCGGCAGCCTCACCTTCTACGTCGACGGCACCGAGATCTATCAGGATACCGCGAACGCGCCGCTCGACTACGCGGATGGCGGCAGCAACGAGGTGATGGGCGCCGAGCTGGTCAACATGACCTCTTACGTGACCACGCCGACCGTGCAGCTGCACATCACCAGCATGAGCTACAGCGCGCCGATCGCCAGCACCGTGCCGGCGGCGCCGGTCTCGCCGACCTCGTCCGGCGTCGTCAGCCTCACGGGTGGCCAACACTATATCGCGTCCGCGGGAGACACCATCGTGGCGGGCGCCGGACCCGACACCATCACCGCGACCGCCGGCCAGGTCTACGTGACCGGCAACTCCGGCGCGATGACCTTCTTCGGCGGAACCGGCGCGAGCACGGTCGAGGGCGGCACGGGCACCGCCACCATCCTGGGCGGCTCCGGCGGCGGCGACTTCGCCGGCGGCAGCGGCGGCGCCAATCCCTGCCTACCCCCCGCCGCCCGCGCGGCGGCGGCCGCGGCTACCTGTACGAGCAGCCCTGGTTCGTGGTGATCGGGCCGCCCGGTGCCGGCAAGACCACCGCGATGCGCGCGATCTCCGGGATGATCCGGCCGAACGCCGGCACGATCGAGGTCGCCGGCGAGTCGCTCGGGCTGGCGATG
>CAXTOE010000357.1:0-3562 GCA_964245685.1 uncultured Acetobacteraceae bacterium
CGTCACGCAGGTTGCGCCCGACCGGGTCGGTCCGGGCCGGAGCGGTGGGTCCATGACCGCCTCCCTGTTCGCGCTGCCGCACCGGTCCGCCTTGGCAGCGGGTGCATCGCGGGGCGTGGTGATCTGGCTGGTCAACAACATGCCGGCTGCCGCGCGCGGACGCACGGCATGGCAGTTCAGCCGGCTGATCAGCCTCGCGCTGCCGACGATGGCGGTGGAATGGCGCCATCACCTCCTGGCCCATGACGCGGACGACGGAATGGCGGCCGAGGCGACGGCCGTCCACCGCCTCGCGAACGGGCCGCCCGACCTGCTGCCCGACCTGATGATCGTCACGGGCACCGAGCCGAGCCGAGCGACCCTGCCCGAGGAACCGTTCTGGGGCGAACTGGTTACGCTGCTCGACCTTGCCGAGGGCGCCGGCATACCGGTGCTGCTGTCCTGCCTCGCGGCGCATGCCGCGCTGCTGCACTGGGACGGCATCGTGCGCCGTCGCATGCGCACGAAGCTGTCCGGCGTGTTCGCGCACCACACGGCGGCACGGCACCCGCTGCTTGCCGGTGCGCCATCCGTGCTGCACGTGCCGCACTCCCGCACCAACGACATCGATCCGGCGGCGCTGGAGCAAGCCGGCCACGTCATCCTGACCCGGGGTGAGGCGACCGGTGCCGACATGTTCGTCCACTCTCGCGGCGGCGGCGTGCTGTGCCTCCAGGGTCATCCCGAATATGATTCCGATACCCTGCTGCGCGAGCATCGTCGCGACGTGCACCGTTACCTGCGCGGCGAGCTGCCGCGGCTCCCGGATCTGCCGTGCAACGTGGTCGACGCCGACATGGCGTCGGAGCTGGAGAGCTTCCGCGGCCGGATCGGTAGGCGGCGCGACGCCTCGTCGATCGCCGACTACCTCGACCGTTTGCCGAACCGCGCGGGGCTGCGGCGATGGGACGACGCGGCAACGGTGGTCGGCAACTGGCTGCGTCGCTCGATCACCGCGATCCGCGTTGCCAAGGCGATCGAAGTGGCGATCGCCGACGCACACGTGGCGGCGAGCCTAAGGTGAGCGGGGCGCAGGACCAGGGGTTAGCCGAGCAGGACGACGCCGCGACGCGCAGGCTGCTGATCGACATCTTCGAGGAGCTGCTGGATCGCTCTCCTATCGATGCGGACGGAAGTTTCTTCGACCTTGGCGGTACCTCGATGCTCGCGATCTCGCTTATCCTTGAGATCGAGCGGATGACCGGATACCAGCTGCCGGTCGCGGCGATCTACGATGCTCCCAGCGTGAACGCCATGGCCGCGCTCCTCGCCGATCAGGGTTTACCGAGCTTCTCGCCGCTGATCTCCCTGCGCGAAGGTAACACGCCGGCCTGTCTGTTCCTGGTGCATGGTCTGGGCGGATCGGCGATCGAGCTACGCCAGCTCGCCAGGCAGATCGACCACGCGTTCACCGTCTACGGCGTCCAGGCCTTCGGGCTCTGCAACGCGACGCCGCACCGCTCCGTCGAGGCGATGGCGAGCGCCTACGCCGACGAGATCCTGAGGGTGCAGCCGAATGGGCCCTACAGCTTGGCCGGCTACTCGTTCGGCGGGCTGGTCGCCTTCGAGATCGCGCGACAGCTCAAGGGGCGCGGACTGGACGTGCGCTTCCTCGGGCTGATCGACTCCTATCCCGATGACGGCATCACGATGGGACGATTGTGGTCCCGCCTCAGGCGGCTGATCCGGACGCCCGCCGAGGAGCGCCGGGGGCTGCTCCGGACCATCCGGCAGAACCTGAAGATACGGCTTCACACGTTGCGCGGACACGCGGTGACGCAGCAGGATTTCGACGACCCGCGGCTGCCCCGCGCCATCGCCGAGGTCAGCCTGATGAACAAGGTCGCGCTGCACAACTACAGACCGTCGGTCCTCGCCGGGGAGGTCGTGTTCTTCCAAGCTGGCTCACAGAGCCGGACGCTTCCGAGCGACCCTCGCCCGATCTGGCGGCCATTGGCGCGCGGGCTCACGATCGAGAAAATCGCGGGCGACCACCTCTCGATGATCCAGGCCGATGTCGGCCTGTTGGCAGCGGCGTTCAACCGGCATCTCGATCCAGCGCTGGCGCACGCATGAGGCAGGACGCGGTCTCGTTCGACGTCTCCGACGGGCATCGGGTCTGGCTGCTGCACGGCCCACGACTGGACGTGACACCGGGCACCGTCTGGGCCGCGATCGAGGCGTCCCTGCGCGAGCGGCCGGATGCGCCTCGCGTCAGGTGGCAGGGCCGCTCCCTGACCGGCGCGGATCTGCTGCGCGGTCTCGCGCAGTTCGACCGTCTGCCGCGGGGATGCCGGATCGGGGTGCACGTCGCACGTTCCGCCGCGATGGTTCAGGCGGTGCTGGCGGTCTGGAGCCGCGGCTCCAGCTACGTGCCGCTGGCGACCGATCTGCCGCGCGCGCGCCTGACCGCGATGGTCGATGGCTGCGAGCTGGTGGCGATCGTCACCGATGGCGATCCCGGCGCGTTCCACCGCTACGCGGTCGTCTAGTCGCGGCACGTGTTCGACCGCGAGCTGTTCGTCCTGATGCGCACGGCCGGAGGGACGCAGACGCCGGCGGAGCCCGCTGCCCCCGCAGCGGTCGCGCATGCCGCGTCGTGCTGCTACGTCGCCCACACCTCCGGCACCACCGGGCCGCCCAAGGCCGCGCTGATCCCGCACCGCGCGCTGCTCAACCGGATCGAGGTCATGCGTCAGCTGCTCGCGCCGTCGCAGGCGGACGCGATCCTGTTCAAGACGTCCCTGGCCTTCGACGTGCATGTCTGGGAGTTCGTGCTGCCGCTCGTCGCCGGCTGCCCGCTCGTCATCTACCCGCAGGACCGGTTCTTCGACCTGCGCGCCGTCGCCGACCTGCTGGTCGACGAGCGCGTCACCGTCGCCGGCTTCGTGCCGAGCCTGCTGAAGGGACTGCTCGATCGGCCGGACTTCGTCGCCCGCAACCGGCTGCGGGTGATGTTCTGCGGCGGCGAACGCTGGGAACCGGCGCTCGCCCGCCGGTTCCGGGAGCGCCTGCCATCCTGCACGCTGCGCAACTCGTACGGCCCGGCGGAGACGACGCTCGCGGTCTCGAACTGGCTGGTGCCGCCGGGCGCGGCGAGGATCGAGCTCGGTGCTCCCCTGGCCAACACGATCTTCATGATCGAGGAGCTCTCCGCGCAGGACGACGTGGTGATCGGGACGCTCTGCATCGGCGGTGCGCAGGTGGCGGACGGCTACCTGACCCGGGCCTGCCCGGACCCGTTCTTCACCCTGCCGGTGGATGGCGTGCCGATCGCCTTCTACCGCAGCGGCGATGTCGTCGAGCTGGACCGCGGCAGCGGCACGCTGACGTTCAAGGGCAGGGCGAACGATCACCAGGTGAAGGTGAACGGAGTGCGCATCGAGCCGGAAGAGGTCGAGGCGGCGATCCTGACGCTGCCGGACATCGAGACCTGCGTCGTCCTGTGCGTGAGCAGGAACGAGGACCGAATCCTGCTCGCGACCTTCAAGACGGTCGGCAACGTCATCCTGGAGCCATCCCT
>CAXTOE010000358.1:0-3561 GCA_964245685.1 uncultured Acetobacteraceae bacterium
GGCCACAGGCGGTCGAGCGAGGGCAGCGCGGGCGGGAACATCGCCGCCAGCGCCGTGCTCGCCACCGCCAGGATCAGCAGGAACCGCCAGGCGGGAGCGCGCCGCCACAGGCGTCCGACGGCGGACATCGCGTCGCGGTCCGGCTAGCGCGAGGAAGGCGGCGACAGGGCGCCGCGACGACGGCACGCGAGAAACGACATGCTAGAGCGCACGCTCCTGCGGGTCGATGGCGCGCAGGTCCGCGATCCGGGTGACCACGCCGCCCTCCGCCTGCTCGAGCCGCACCCGCCGGGCGCCCTGCTGCCTCGCCTCGATCAGCCCGTCGCTGACCATCTCCTCGATCGAGCGCACCAGGTCGCGGGCGCTGGCGCCGTGTCCCAGCCGGTCCTGCTTCTGCATCACCTCGAACAGCAGTGCCGCGTCGATGCCGCCCGGCGCGATCTCCAGGCCGTACTGGGCGATCATCGCCTCGATCTCGAGGGCGGCGACGCGGGCGATGTCGAGTCCCTCCAGCTTGCGGAACACGAAGATGCGGTCGATGCGGTTGAGCACCTCCGGCGCGAACCCGGCCAGCTTGAGCGCCTCTACGGAGGCGGCGCGCATCGCCTCCGGATCGTGGCCGAGCCGGCTCTCGATCTCGGTGAGCATGTCGGTGGCGATGTTCGAGGTCAGCATGAAGATGGCGCGCGTGGTCGAGACCGCCTGTCCGTTCGAGGCCTCGGTGACGTGGCCATCGTTCCAGGCGGTGAGGAACTTCTTGAACACGTCCGGGTGCGCCTTCTCGATCTCGTCGAGCAGCACCACCGCGTCCGGCGTCTCCTTCAGGCCGCCGGTCAGCTTGCCGTAGCTGTCCGAGCCGACATAGCCCTTGGGCGAGCCGAACAGCTGCGTCGCCGCGTGCGGCGAGCTCATCTGCGTCATGTCGAAATGCAGCAGCTTGCGGCCGAGTGCCGCCGCCAGCCGCTTGCTCAGGTAGGTCTTGCCGGTGCCCGGGGGGCCCGCCAGCAGGAAGATGCCGACCGGCTTGCCGCGCACCTGCAGGGCGAGCCGGCGTCGCAGCTGCTGCGCCACGTCCTCGCAGACCTGGTCCTGGCCGATCACCTGGTCGCGCAGCGTCTGCGCCAGCGCCTGGGCGTCGATGAAGGTGGCGCGCTCCTGCTGCGAGAGCAGCTGCTCGAGTGCCGCGCGATTGGTCAGCCGGGCCAGAATATCCATCATCCACCCTCGTCGATGCCGCCGCTGCGTGTGGAGGCTGCGGCCGACCGGACCTGCCCGCCACTCGAAGGCGACGGAGGCCAGCACCAGCGCCCAGGCGCCGCCCGCCGCGACACCATAGACCCAGCCGCCCCGCGTCAGCCAGGACAGCAGGCCGTTCCAGATGCCGCTCGGCGACAGGTGCAGCTGCATGGCGATCTGCACGCTGGCCAGCGTCAGGAACGCCAGCATCATCAGCGGCATCAGCCGGGTGGCGGCAGGCAGCAGCCCCTTCATTGCGCGACCACGCCGACATCCAGCTCCTGGCCGGCCTGCAGCGTCGGCAGCGCCAGCGGTCCGGTCCGGGTGATCGCGCCGATGCCGACGCCGCCGGGCCGGGCGCCCCCGCCTGAAGTGCCGAGCAGGCGGAAGCGCAGGCTGCCGACCTGCGCCATCGGCACCGTCAGCACGATCGGCTGCGTCGCGAGATGAACGACCTGGGTCAGGCCGTTGGCGTCCACCTGCACCACCGCTCCGGTGCCGCCGTCGCGTTCGAACAGCGGCACCCGCACCAGCCGCAGCCTTCGCCGCTCGACCAGCTGGGCCAGTGCGGACTCGTCCTTCGACGGCAGGTTCATCGCCCGCACCGCCGGGAGTGCGGCGCCGGCCGGGATCAGGCCGAGCTCGAGCAGGGCGCTCACCTGGCCGTCGGCGGCGGCACCTCCGCCCGAGGCGGCGAGCGGCGCCAGCGACGGAATCCAGCCCGCGATCCGGTCGGAGAAGCGCACCCAGCCGCCGACCGCGACCAGGGCTGCCAACGTCACGGCGAGGACGCGCAGCCCCGCCGTGCCGGAGCCGGAAGCTGCAGGAACCGGTTCGGCAAGTGGCGATGGTGCTCTGTCCATGCGGCGATGAAAGCAAGCGCGTGCCGGCGGCGCAATCGTCGTAACCTTTCGCACCAAGGAAACCGCTGCGCGTGTCCCGGCCCGCCACACGGTTTCGCGGCGGTCCGTTATTACGTCGGAACGGAAGCGGCGCCGGCGACGGTAACGCGCCGTTGCTTGACATCATGGTGGGCGGCGGCACGATCGCCGCATGAGCCGCAGACATCTCTCGACCGGCCTGCTCGCGCTGGCGCTCGCCGCGGCGGCGCCCGCCGCCTCCGCACAGGGAGGCGGTGGCGGCGAGGCCTCCAGGGCGATCCGGCTCAGCTACACGCTCTACGGCCACGGCTTCCACGTGCTCAACGTAGTCGTCGACCTGCGGCTGACGGGGCAGGGCTACTCGGTGCGGCTGAACGACCGCACCGCGGGCTTCCTCGGTCTGATGCTGCACACCGACGTCACCTCGACCGCGACCGGCCGCTTCGACTCCGGCGGCGTGCGGCCGGTGCGCTTCGAGAGTACCGGCTACTCGCGCGGCGCGCAGCGCCAGACGGTGCTGGACTACGTCGACGGCAATCCGGCGGTGCGTGTGCTGACGCCGAGCGAGCCGCGACGCGACCGGGTCGATCCCGCCCAGACGGTGGGCAGCATCGACACGCTGAGCGCCATGGCCGACATGATGCACGAGGTGCAGCAGCACGGAAGCTGCGACGGCCGCGCGCTGGTGTTCGACGGGCTGCGGCTGACACAGGTCAGCGCGCGCACCGTCGGCCAGCAGACGGTGCCGCCGGACGGACGCTCGCCCTATGGCGGCACGGCGCTGCGCTGCGATTTCGTGAGCCTGCAGATCGGCGGCTTCCTGCACAACGAGGAGGAGGCGCGTCTGCGCAAGCCGCAGCACGGCACCGCCTGGGTGGCCCCGGTCGGGCAGGGCCTGCCGGCGCTGCCGGTGCGCATCACCTTCGAGAACCCGAAGCTCGGCCTGGCGACGATGTTCCTGACCAAGATCGAGCAGGGTCCGGCCGGCGCCGGCGGCTGACGCGTCGTGCCGTCTCAGCCGCGCACCGGCGGCAGCAACGTGGCCGCGAGGTCGGGAACCCGCGTGACGGAGTCTGCCGGCAGGCAGCGCTTAGCCGCCTCCGGCGTCCCGTAGCCCCAGAGCGCGAAGATGCAGGGGATGCCGGCCGCACGCGCGGCGGCGACGTCGTTGGCGTGATCGCCCACCAGCAGCGCCCGGTCCACCGCGCCGCCGGCAGCGCGGATGGTGCCGAGCAGGTGGCCGGGATCGGGCTTGCGGGTGGGAAAGCTGTCGCCGCCGCCGACCGCCGACAGCAGCGGCGCGAGGCCGAGTGCGTCCAGCACCAGCCGGGCGTCGCGTTCGGGCTTGTTGGTGCAGACGGCGAGGCTCCAGCCCTCGGCATGCAGGCGCCGCAGCGTCTCCGGCACGCCGGGGAACGGGCGGGACGCACGCGTCGCGTTGGCG
>CAXTOE010000359.1:0-3550 GCA_964245685.1 uncultured Acetobacteraceae bacterium
CGGCAGCGGCGGCGCCAACATCCTGGTGTCGCAGGGTGCCAGCGGCAGCAACACCACCCTGACCGGCGGCAGCGCCGGCGACGCGCTGTTCGGCTCCGCCACCGGCAACGACACCCTGATCGCCCGCGTCGGACGCGAGTCCATCCTGGGCGGCGGCGCCGTCACCAACATCGTCGGCGGCGCCACCGCGGCCGCCGTGATCTTCACCGGCGGCGGCCCCACCACCGTGACCGGCGGCGAGGCCGGCGGCGACACCATCGTCGGCGGCTCAGGCAGCCTCACCGTCAATGCACAGAAGGGCGACGCCGTCTTCGGCAACGCCGGATCGCTGACCGTCAATGCCAGCGCAACCGGCAGCACGGCGGGAGCGGACTCGATCATCGGCGGCGCGGGCACGTTGTCGGTCACTGGGCGCGGCGGCAACATGCTGGTCGTGGCCAGCCAGTCGAACTCCAACATCCAGACCGGCAACGGCGCGGCACTGGTGTTCGGCAGCTCCGGCGCTGCCGCCGTGACCGGCGGCACCGGCTGGCTAGGGGTGGTGGTCGGAAAGGGCACGATGGATGTCCAGGAGAATGGCGGCACCGCGGCCTACGACGTGGTGAAGGGCGCCGCCGGCGGCACCGACATGCTCTACGGCTTCAACGTCAAGACCGACACGATCAGCCTGTTCGGCTACCAGCCATCCGACATCCACGTGACCAGCGGCGGCGGCTCGACCCTGCTGAGCCTGTCGGACGGGACCAAGATCACGCTGGTCGGGGTCAGCAATCCAGGTCACAGCATCATCTGACCGATCGCGTCAGGCTGCGGCATGATCGTCTCGATCATGCCGCAGCCGGCCGATCGCGCCGATGCTTCACCAGCGCTCGCGTGGCTCCCATGGCCGTCGCCGTGGGAGCCATTCGTCGTGTCAGGCCGGAGCGGCGATCAGGGTCACGGTGTCGAGCGTGAGGCTGCCGTCCTCCGCGACCGCGAAGTAGTCTCGCACCGGCGCCGGCGCCCTCGCCTGCAGCGAGCGTATCGCATCGACATGTGCCGACGGCGTCTCCGTGCGGGCGATCCAGGTCTGGAACTCCAGCGCCAGTCTGCGGCAGGTCAGCCCGTTGACGGCGAGGCGCGCGCGCGACAGCGCCGCGATCCATTGCGCCACCGTGTAGTTCCGCACGTGGGAGGCGTCGCGCTGCAGCTCCATCGCCTGCAGGTGCGTGTCCAGCAGCGGATCCTCCGGCGCCACCGTGTCGATCAGCACGGCCCGGCCGCCTGGCCGGAGCACGCGCCGCAGCTCGCGCAGCCCGGTTTCCATGTCGTTCCAGTGATGCGCGGAGAAACGGCACAGCACGAAGTCGAACGCCGCATCCGCGAACGGCAGCGCCTCGGCCGCCGCCTGTCGTACCGCGATGTTCGACAGGCCGCGGGACGCTGCCGTGCGCCCGACCGCGTCCAGCATGTCGCGCGTGAGATCGCAGGCCACCACCGAGGCCACGTGCGGCGAGGCGCGGTAGCTGACATGGCCTCCGCCGCAGCCCAGGTCCAGCACCTGCGCATCGGCATGGCCGCGCAGCAACGCCTCGATCTGCTGCAGATCGTCGCCGGTGCTGTGTGTGGCACTGGCGAGGTAGGCCTCCGCACGCGGTCCGTACTGCGCGGCGACGAAATCATGCGGCGATGCGCTCATGGCGGCGTCCTCATCCTGCGGCCGTCGGGTCCAGACGCAGGATCGCATCGCCGAGGCGCACCACGCCAGCCGCGACGATCCGGGCGGTGATGCCGCCATGGCCGCGCACGGCGTTGTAGCCCCCGGGTCCCAGGATCGTCTCCATGCGCGAGCAGGGATGGCACTCGCCCGTCGCCTCGAGCAATGCCGTCCCGAGGCGGAAACGCTCTCCCTTCAGCGCGAGCAGGTTGATCCCGCGCACGACGACGTTGCGTCGCAGGTCCGCCGCCTCCAGCCGTTCCCGGCCGAGATAGGCGGCGATCGCCGCCACGTGCTCGTCCTGGATCAGGGTGACCTGTCGGGTGCGGTTGGTGCGACTGCGGTAGTGGTCCCCCGACAGGCCGTCCAGCGGATCCAGCAGCGCCGACGCCACTGGCCGCAGCGCCTCTCGCCTGGCCGGTCGCAGGCCGATCCAGCGCACCGTGCCGGGACGCATCGGCCCCGCCAGCAGCCGACCGATCGGCGAATACGGGTTCGGCCGGATGTCCGGCATGCTGGCTAGTCGAACTCCGTCGGCAGCTGCGGCGCACGGTGGTGCGCGAACAGGCGCGCCAGCTGATGCGGCAGCGTGCGGCCGGTCGACAGGTCGGCGGGGCGGCCCGGAGCAGCCTGGAGACCAGCGAGGCCCGCTTCTTCGCCGAGCGGGACATCCCCGCCGCCCACGGCGCACAGGAAGAACAGCTTGTAGATCGAGAACGGCTCCGGCGGTCGATGACCCTGCCTGGCGCGATCCTGCAGCAGCGCCAGCTTGATCACCCGCGCCTGGTAGCCGGACTCCTCGTCGATCTCGCGCAGCACGGATTCCGAAGCCGTCTGGTTCACGTCGGCCCAGCCGCCGGGCAAGGTCCAGCGTCCTCCGTCGGCGATCTCGCGCACCATCAGCAGTCGACCCTCGGGGTCGAACACCGCCCCGCGCACGTCGACCTTCGGCGTCGCGTAGCCGCGCTCGTCACCGAACAGCTGCAGCAGCCGGCCCTCGTCCGCCGGACGACCGCGCGCCATCATGCGCGCCGCCAGGGCACGCAGCGCCTGGTAGCGCTCGCGGTCGTAGGGGTCATTGGTGAAGGCGAGGCCGGTCTGGGCGATCGCCTGGATCTCGCGCGCCTGCAGCAGCCACTCCGGCTCGTCGGTCGCCATCCCCGTCTCCCTGCATCGCCAGCACCACGATCGATACCGACTTCACCAGTGCCAGCGCCGCGACACCCGGCGATAGGGCCAACCGGCGCGCCGAGTCCGCCGTCACCTGGGCCAGCATGACGCCGTCATCGGCCCGGTGATCGGCGTCCGGCCGGAGCGAGACCGTCACCACGCCGCGCGGCAGGTCCTCGGCCAGCTTGTCGAGACGGCCGCCGGCCGTGCCGAACTCGTAGCCGTACTCGTCGTAGTCCTTCTCGAACCAGCCGGAACCGATGCCGAAGATCAGGCGCCCGTCGCTGATGTGGTCGACGGTGCGGGCCATGTCGGCGAGCAGCTCGGGGTTGCGGTAGCTGTTGCAGGTGACCAGCGCGCCGATCTCGATGCGCGAGGTCTGCTCGGCCCAGGCGCCGAGCATCGTCCAGCACTCGAAGTGCTGACCGTCGGCGTCGCCGTAGAGCGGGAAGAAGTGGTCCCAGTTGAACGCGATGTCGGCGCCGAGGTCCTCGGCCGTCGACACGGCGTCGCGGATCGCCGGGTAGTCGGCGTGCTGGGGATGCAGTTGAACTCCGATGCGAATGCTCATGACGACGGACGCTACGCGCAGCTGATGAACGCTCGTTCTGGCTGTGGTAAGATTCGTGTTAGTTATCTACGCTGGCGACATGTTCCCCTGCCCCCGCCTTGCCGTCGTCCCCG
>CAXTOE010000360.1:0-882 GCA_964245685.1 uncultured Acetobacteraceae bacterium
GTGCAGCGCCGCCGCGGCGGCGAGCAGCATCACCGCGAACCGGCTCAGCCGCGTCGCGAGCAGCTCGCGCAGGCGCGCCGGCAGCTTCTGCCAGGGCCTCGCGAAGGGTGCCGCGAGCTGTGCCGCGAGGCGCGTCGAGGCTGGCTTGCAGCCGTCGCCGCAGCGGCTGTCGAGCGAGCAGCACAGCGAGCAGATCGCGCCGCCATAGGCCGGGCAGAACGCCATGTCCTCGTGCTCGAAGCCGTGCTCGCAGATGCTGCAGGTGATGACGCCGCGCCTCGACCAGCTGGCGCGCGGCTTGCGTGCGAGATAGCTGCGGCCGCCGGTACGCCAGGCGATCGCCGGGGCCGCCGCGAAGGCGACGCCGAACGCCAGGAACGGCCCGAATGCGGACAGCGCGGCGCCGAGCAGGCCCGCGTAGCCGGCGACGCCGGCCGCGGCCCCCAGCGACATGGCGCCGACACCCACCGGGTTGATGTCGGGCAGGTGCGCGCGCTTGAACTCGATGCCGGGCGGGCTCCAGCCGACGCGCTTGTTGACCACCAGGTCGGCCACCAGCGCGCCCATCCAGGCCGCGGCCAGATCGCCGTACAGCACCAGCCCGCGCTGTATGGTGTCGAGGATGCCGGCCTCCATCAGCGCCAGCGCGATGGCGACGTTGAACAGCACGTAGAAGATGCGGCCCGGATGGCTGTGGGTCAGGCGCGAGAAGAAGTTCGACCAGGCGAGCGAGCCGGCATAGGCGTTGGTGACGTTGATCTTGAGCTGCGACACGACCACGAAGCCGGCCGTGAGCAGCGCCACGGCGGACGGCCAGGGGAGGACGTAGCCGAAGGCGATGCGGTACATCTCGGCCGGGTCGGCGGCGTGGCCGGCCGGCAC
>CAXTOE010000360.1:892-3534 GCA_964245685.1 uncultured Acetobacteraceae bacterium
GTAGGCGAGCCGGTACATCTGCGACGGCTGCACCGCGTCGTACGCCGACAGCCCGGCGCGCAGGCCGACCCAGGCCAGCAGCGAGCCGGCGAGCAGCTTGAAGGCGTCGAGCAGCACCCAGCCCGGACCGCCGAGCAGCACCGCGCCCCACCAGGCGGCGTCGCGCGCCCGGCGCGGCGGCGGCATGAAGCGGATGAAATCCACCTGCTCGGCGGTCTGGCTGATCAGCACGAACAGGATGGAGGCGGCGGCGCCGATCGCGCGCGCATCCAGCCCTGCCGCTTCGCTGCCACGGAAATGCGACCAGCCGACCAGCCAGTCGCGGTGCAGGAACAGCATGCCGGCCAGCGGCACCAGGTTGAGCAGCAGCCAGATCGGCTGCGTCACCAGCTGCAGCCGGCCGATGAAGGTGACGCCGTGGGTCACCAGCGGCACCACCCCGACCGCGCACAGGATGTAGGCGAGCCAGAGCGGCACCATCAGGAACCGGTTCAGCATGCTGGCCAGGATCGCCGCCTCGATGCCGAAGAACAGGAAGGTGAAGGTGGCGTAGATCAGCGAGGTGATGGTCGAGCCGATATAGCCGAAGCCGGCGCCGCGGGTGAGCAGGTCGATGTCGACGCCGTGGCGCGCCGCGGCGGCGCAGACCGGCAGGCTGACCAGGAAGATCAGCACCGACACCGCCGCGATGGCGACGCAGGTGTTGCCGAAGCCGAACGACAGCGTCAGCGTGCCGCCGATCGCCTCCAGGGCCAGGAAGGAGATCGAGCCGAGTGCGGTGTTGGCGACGCGCGTGCGCGACCAGACGCGCGCGCTCTTGGCGGTGAAGCGCAGCGCGTAGTCTTCCAGGGTCTGGTTCGCGACCCAGCGGTTGTAGTCTCGACGCATGCGCACGATACGCAGCCGCGTGGTGTTGGCCGGGCCTCTCATCGACGTCCTCGCAGCGGCGGAACAGGCAGAGCCTAGCCGGCGGGGCGCCCCGCCGCACGTCGCCTCGCTGCAAATATCGCGCCGCTGGGGCTACGCAATAACGCGTATAGGGCGCGCGTGCCCGCCGCGTGCACCCTGCCGCGACCCAATCCGTCGCAGGAGCCCGGCATGATGTCGCACAGCACAGCTCTCGGCAGGCGCGCGCTCGCGCGCATGAGCCTCGGTCTCGCCGCCACCGCATCGCTCGGTGATGTGGCCCGCGCCGCACCTTCGGGCGCGCCGATCAAGATCGGCATCCTGCATTCGCTGTCGGGCACGATGGCGATCAGCGAGACCACGCTCAAGGACGTCATGCTGATGCTGATCGCGCAGCAGAACGCCAAGGGCGGCCTGCTCGGCCGGCCGCTGCAGGCGGTGGTGGTCGATCCGGCGTCGAACTGGCCGCTGTTCGCGGAGAAGGCGCGCCAGCTGCTCTCGGTCGACCAGGCGGCGGCGGTGTTCGGCTGCTGGACCAGCGTGTCGCGCAAGTCGGTGCTGCCGGTGTTCGAGGAGCTGAACGGCATCCTGTATTATCCGGTGCAGTACGAAGGCCAGGAATGCAGCCGCAACGTGTTCTACACCGGGGCGGCGCCGAACCAGCAGGCGATCCCGGCGGTCGACTACCTCGCCTCGGAGGAGAAGGTGCAGCGCTGGGTGCTGGCCGGCACCGACTACGTCTACCCGCGCACCACCAACCAGATCCTGCAGTCGTACCTGAAGGGCAAGGGCGTCGCGGAGTCCGACATCCTGGTCAACTACACGCCGTTCGGCCAGTCCGACTGGCAGAACATCGTCTCGCAGATCAAGGCGTTCGGCTCGGCCGGCCGGAAGACCGCGGTAGTCTCCACCATCAACGGCGACGCCAACGTCCCGTTCTACAAGGAGCTCGGCAACCAGGGCATCCAGGCGACCGACATCCCGGTAATGGCGTTCAGCGTCGGCGAGGAGGAGCTCGCCGGCATGGACACCAAGCCGCTGGTCGGCCAGCTGGCCGCCTGGAACTACTTCGAGAGCGTGGACACGCCGGCCAACCACGCCTTCATCGACGCCTGGCACAAATTCACCAACAAGCCGAACCGCACCACCAACGACCCGATGGAGGCGCACTATATCGGCTTCAACATGTGGGTGCAGGCGGTCGAGAAGGCGAAGACCACCGACCATGACGCGGTGATCGAGGCCATGGTCGGCATACGCCAGCCCAACCTGACCGGCGGCGTCGCCACCATGCTTCCCAACCACCACCTGACCAAGCCGGTGCTGATCGGCGAGATCCAGGATGACGGCCAGTTCAACGTGGTCTGGCAGACCCCGGACCTGGTGCCGGGCAAGGCCTGGTCGCCGTACGTCGCCGAGACGCGCGACCTGATCGGCGACTGGCGCAAGCCGATGAGCTGCGGCAACTACAACGTCGTCACCAAGAGCTGCGTCGGCAAGCAGCATGTCTAGCATCGCGGCAGGTGCGCGCGGCGTCCTGGGCGCCATCTGCCGCCTCTTCCTGCTGGCGCTGCTGCTGGGGGCGCCGCTCGGCGCCGCCGCCCGGGCTCAGGACATGGGCGAGGCCGAGGGCGGGTTCGCCGGCCTCGCGTCGGGCGACTACGCGCGCATCGCCGATGGCGCGACCGAGCTCGCCGCCTCCGGCGATCCGCACGCGGGCGCCGTGCTGCATGCGC
>CAXTOE010000361.1:0-3532 GCA_964245685.1 uncultured Acetobacteraceae bacterium
ATTCCGCACGATTAGCGGGATACAGAAATCGTCACCAGAGGGGATGGTGGTGCAGAAACGGTGTTTCGGATGGGAAAATTGTTAGAGAGGAGGAGGGCGATGCAGAAATTGCATCGAGGTGGAGCGGGTGAAGGGAATCGAACCCTCGTATGCAGCTTGGGAAGCTGCCGTTCTACCATTGAACTACACCCGCGGCCGCAGCCCTCTATAAGAGCCGGCGGCGCCGTGTGCAATCGGGCGGCCGAGGTTGACGGGGTCGCGACGCGGCGCCTACAAATCCGCCCCCGTCGGCGTCGGCCTGCGGGGCCTCGTGATTTGTCGGGCCGGCTTGCGGCGAGGCTAAAGAAACGCGCTAAAGAGGCATCGGCGGAGCTCGGGCGGCGTCCGCCGGGCCGTCGCCCTGTCATCCTTGGCGGCCCTCACGGGATTGCGACCGGGGAACCATGATGAGCGACTCCTCCTACCGTACCGCGACCCGCCTGGTGCATGCCGGGATCGAGCGCACCGTG
The DNA here is from genome assembly GCA_964245685.1 of uncultured Acetobacteraceae bacterium. Taxonomy (GTDB): domain Bacteria; phylum Pseudomonadota; class Alphaproteobacteria; order Acetobacterales; family Acetobacteraceae; genus Lichenicoccus. The sequence continues at coordinate 510 of CAXTOE010000361.1, forward strand.
CACGGCGAGACCAGCGAGGCGATGTTCCTGACCTCCGGCTTCGTCTATGACAGCGCCGAGCAGGCGGAGGCGACCTTCAAGGGCGAGGCGTCGCACTACCAGTACAGCCGCTTCGGCAACCCGACGGTGACGGCACTCGAGCGCCGGCTGGCCGAGATCGAGGGTGCCGAGGCCTGCCGCGCCACCGCCTCGGGGATGGCGGCGGTGCACGCCTCGATGCTGAGCCACCTGCGCGCCGGCGACCGGGTCGTCGCCTCGCGCGCCCTGTTCGGCTCCTGCTTCTGGATCGTCTCGACGCTGCTGCCGCGCTACGGCATCGAGAGCGTGTTCGTCGACGGCCACGATCTCGCGCAGTGGCGCGAGGCGCTCTCGGTGCCGACCGCGCTGGTGCTGCTGGAGACGCCGTCGAACCCGATGCTGGACATCGTCGATCTGCGCGCGGTCGCCGACCTCGCCCACCAAGCCGGCGCGCTGGTGGTGGTCGACAACGTGTTCGCCACCCCGCTGCTGCAGAAGCCGCTCGAGTTCGGCGCCGACGTGGTGGTGTATTCCTGCACCAAGCATATCGACGGCCAGGGCCGCGTGCTCGGCGGCGCCGTACTCGGCAGCAGCCGCTGGATTGAGGAGGTGCTGCAGCCGTTCCTGCGCAACACCGGCCCGACGATGTCGGCGTTCAACGCCTGGGTGCTGCTCAAGGGTCTGGAGACGCTGTCGCTGCGCGTCGACGCGATGTGCGCCGGAGCCGTGCGGGTCGCGGACTGGCTCGCCGCGACGCCCGGCATCGCCCGCGTCTGGTATCCCGGCCGGCCCGATCATCCGCAGCACGCGCTGGCGATGCGGCAGATGAGCGCCGGCGGCAGCCTGGTCACCTTCGAGCTTGCACACGCCGAGGGCGGCGGCCAGGCGGCGGCGTTCCGGATGATGAACGCGCTGCGCCTGATCGCGGTGTCGAACAACCTCGGCGACAGCCGCTCGCTGGTCACCCATCCGGCCACTACCACGCACATGAAGATCGGTGCCGCGGAGCGCGCCAGGCTCGGCATCACCGACGGCGCGGTGCGCCTCTCGGTCGGACTGGAACATCCCGACGACCTGATCGACGATCTCGGCCGGGCGCTGGCGACGCCGGCGCGGCGCCAGGCGGCCGAGTGACCCGCCCCGGCGGCCAGGGTCGTCGCATGACGGGAAGACCAACGCCATGAAGGACGACCGCGCCACCGCCGGCGCCGCCGGCCGAGCCGGCAGCCCGTTCGCCGAGGACGGCGGCGCCGAGGATTATTCCGCAACCACCCGCGGCATCAAGGTCAGCGTGCGGCCGTTCTACCTCGAGGACCAGTCGCAGCCGGAAGAGCGCCAGTTCGTCTGGGCCTACCGGGTGCGCATCGAGAACCACGGTGCCGAGAACGTGCGCCTGCTGCGCCGCACCTGGCACATCACCGACGGCCGCGGCCGCACCCAGCACGTGCAGGGCGACGGGGTGCTGGGCGAGCAGCCGCAGCTCGATCCGGGCGAGGCCTTCGAGTATACCTCCGGCACGCCGCTGGAGACGCCGTCCGGCTTCATGACCGGGGCCTACCACATGATCAGCACAGGATCGGGGGAGCCGTTCGACGTGCGCATCCCGACCTTCAGCCTGGACAGTCCGCATCAGTCGGGGGTCGTGCACTGATGGACCAGGCGGCCAAGCCGCCGACGTCCGGGCGCTCGGCCCCCGCGCTGGAGCAGGCGGCGACGGCGGCGGAACGTCCGACGCAGGACGAGGCCGAGGCGGCGGTGCGCACCCTGCTGCGCTGGGCCGGCGAGGATCCGGCGCGCGAGGGTCTGCTCGACACGCCGCGCCGGGTGGTGCGCTCCTACGACGAGTTCTTCCGCGGCTACCAGATCGACCCGGTGGCGTTGCTCGCGACCACCTTCGCCGAGGTCGGCGGCTACGACGAGATCGTGCTGCTGCGCGACATACGCATCGAGAGCCACTGCGAGCACCACATGGTGCCGATCATCGGCGTCTGCCACGTCGCCTACCTGCCGCGCACCCGCGTGGTCGGCATCAGCAAGCTCGCCCGCGTGGTCGAGGCCTACGCGCAGCGGCTGCAGATCCAGGAGCGGCTGACCGCGCAGATCGCCGGCACCATCGACGAGGTGCTGCAGCCGCACGGCACCGCGGTGATCATCGAGGCCGGCCACCAGTGCATGACCACGCGCGGCGTGCACCAGCCCGGGGTGAGCATGGTGACCAGCCGCATGCTCGGCGCCTTCCGCGACGACGCGACGACGCGCGGCGAGCTGCTGTCGATGATCGGCCAGAAGCGGAACGCGCGCTTCGAGTAGCCCGGCCCTGCCCGGCGGCGGCCTTGCCTGCGCCGCCGCCTTCGCATAGAACGTGCGTAACGAATTCAACGTCCTTCGCGCAGACGAAGACCAGGGACGAAGACCGGGAACGCCAGATGGTCTTGGGGACACGCAGCGTCGTCCTGCAGCGGCCACCCGCTCGGCCGCCTTCGACGTGAGCAACCGGATCGTCACGCTGGGCGAGATCCTGGTCGAGATCATGGCCGAGACGCGCGGCGAAGGCTTCCTCGCACCGCTCGCCCTGGTTGGACCCTACCCCTCCGGAGCGCCCGCCATCTTCATCGACCAGGTGGCGCGGCTCGGCCATCCGGCCGGGATGATCTCCTGCGTCGGCGATGACGATTTCGGCCGGCTCAACGTCGAGCGCCTGCGCGGCGACGGGGTCGACGTCTCGGCAATCCGCGTGCTGCCCGGCCACGCCACCGGCAGCGCCTTCGTGCGCTACCGGGAGAACGGCGAGCGCGACTTCGTCTTCAACATCCGCCACAGCGCCTCCGGCGAGACCCGCATCACCGACGCCGCGCGCGTGCTGCTCGAAGGCTGCGGCCATCTGCACGTGATGGGCTCGTCGCTGTTCTCGCCGCAACTGATCGAGCAGGCGGAGGCGGCGGTCGAGCAGGTCCGGCCCCGCGGCGGCACGGTGTCGTTCGATCCGAACGTGCGCAAGGAGATGC
>CAXTOE010000362.1:0-3088 GCA_964245685.1 uncultured Acetobacteraceae bacterium
CGGGGCGCGAGGCGGACGAACGGCCGGCCGAGCCGGGAGGCCTCCAGTGCGGCGCGGAACAGCAGCGGCCGAGGCAGCACCACGCCCAGCAGCCGGCGCATCGCGCGGTCGGGCCAGGGGCGCACGTAGGTCTTCTCGATGTGCTGCCGGGCATGGTCGACCAGGTGCATGTAGTTCACCCCCGACGGGCAGGTGGTCATACAGCTCAGGCAGGACAGGCAGCGATCGACGTGCTTGACCACCTTCTCGGTCGCAGGGCGGTCGTTCTCCAGCATGTCCTTGATCAGGTAGATGCGGCCGCGCGGGCTATCGAGCTCGTCGCCGAGCAGCGCGTAGGTCGGGCAGGTCGAGGTGCAGAAGCCGCAATGCACGCAGGCGCGCAGGATCTTCGCCGACTCCGCGGTATCGGGATCGGCGAGCTGGGTCGGGGTGAAACGGGTCTGCACGAGGCTAGGCTCCCTGCTGCATGCGGCCTGGGTTGAGGATGCGCTTGGGGTCGAAGCTGTCCTTCACCCGTCGAGCGAGGGCGTCCAGCGTGCCCGCGGAGGGCTGGAACACCGCGACAGACGCCCGCATCGCGTCTGGCGCGCGGACCAGGGTCGAGTGCCCACCGACCTCGCGCAGCGCGCCGCGGATCCGGGACGCGCCGCCATCCGCACCGGCCGGCTCGGGCTCGAGGCCGAGCCAGAGCAGGCCGCCGCCCCAGTCGTAGAACGCCTCCGTGCCGGGCAGGGCGTCACGCACGCGATGCAGCAGTCGCGCCGCGGTCGAGGGCGTTGGACACACGCGCCACACGATGCCGCCGCCGAGCAGCGTGTGCACCGCGCCGACCTCCGCCCACAGCGCGTCGCTCGCGGCGGCCGGCAGGCGCCGCGCGGCACCGAGCACGCGCTCCAGCGCCGACGCGCGATACTCGATCGAGGGCTGCGGCCCCTCGAGACGCAGCACCGTCACGGAGGCGCCGGCGCCCCCCACTGCCTCGGCCACCTCCGGCACCGACGAGCGCGCGGCGACCGTCGCCGGCAGGTGGGCGGCCGAGGAGACCTCGTGCTCGGAGTTCAGGGCGGAGACCAGGGTCTCGATCGCGGCGTGGTCGTCGAGGCCCGCCAGCAGCAGGCTGCAGCTGGTCTCGGGCCGCGGCAGCACGCGCAGCGAGAGCTCGGTGAGCACAGACAGGGTGCCGTAGGCGCCGGCCTGCAGCTTGCACATGTCGTAGCCGGTGACGTTCTTGACCACGCGGCCGCCGGCCTTCCACGCGTCGCCCCAGCCATTCACCGCCGAGAAGCCCAGCAGGTGGTCGCGCGCGGCGCCCGCCCGCACCCGGCGCGGGCCGGACAGGTTGCACGCGATGACGCCGCCCAACGTGGGCCCGGCGGTCGGCGCGTCGTCGCTGCCCAGCAGGACGCGCCAGTCCGGCGGCTCGAACGCGAGCATCTGCCGGTGCGCGGCGAGCTGCAGCGCCACCTCCGACAGCGGCGTGGCGGCACGGGCGGTGAGCACCAGCTCGGCGGGGTCGTAATCGACGATGCCGCGCAACGCGCCGAGCTCGAGGATGTGCTCGGGACGCTCCGCGCGGCCGAGCCGGCGCTTGCTGCCGCCGCCGACGATCTCGAGCGGCTGCGCCTCCGCGGCGGCCCAGGCCACCATCTGCTGCAGCTCGACGGCGTCGGACGGCCGGAACACGGTCATGCCGGGCACTCCTCGAAGGCGATGGTGGCTAGAAGCGCGGCAGCTCGGGGAAGCGGACCTGCCCGGCATGGACGTGCACGCGGCCCAGCTCGGCGCAGCGGCAGAGCTGCGGGAACACCTTGCCCGGGTTGAGCAGGCTGGCCGGATCGAAGGCGCATTTCAGCCGCATCTGCTGGTCCAGGTCGGCCGCGTCGAACATCGTGCCCATCAGGTCGCGCTTCTCGACGCCGACGCCGTGCTCGCCGGTCAGCACGCCGCCGACCTCGACGCAGAGCCGCAGGATGTCGTTGCCGAACGCCTCGGCGCGCTCCAGCTCACCCTCCCGGTTGGCATCGTACAGGATCAGCGGGTGCAGGTTGCCGTCGCCGGCATGGAACACGTTGGCGACACGCAGGCCGTACTCGCCCTCCATCTGCTTCATGCGCGCCAGCACGTCGCCGAGGCGGCGGCGTGGGATGGTGCCGTCCATGCAGAAATAGTCCGGCGACAGCCGGCCGACCGCCGGGAACGCCGCCTTGCGTCCGGCCCAGAACAGCAGCCGCTCCTCCTCAGTGCGGCTGACGCGGCAGGTGGTGGCGCCGTGCCCGGCGGCGATCGCCTCCACCGCGGCGATCAGGTGGTCCAGCTCGGCCTCGCAGCCATCCAGCTCCACGATCAGCAGCGCCTCGGCGTCAAGCGGGTAGCCGGCATGCACGAACGCCTCAGCGGCCTGCACCGCCGGCCGGTCCATCATCTCCATCCCGCCCGGGATGATGCCGGCGCCGATCACGGCCGCCACCGCCTCGCTGGCACCGGCGACCGAGGGAAAGCCGATCAGCAGCGCCCGCGCGCCGGGCGGCCTGGGCAGGATGCGGACCGTCACCTCGGTCACCACGCCGAGCAGACCCTCGGAGCCGACCATTACGCCCAGCAGGTCGTAGCCGGCGCTGTCGAGATGCTTGCCGCCGAGCCGGACCACCTCGCCCTGCATCGTCACCATCTCGATGCCGATGACGTTGTTGGTGGTCAGACCGTATTTCAGGCAGTGCACGCCACCGGAGTTCTCGGCGACGTTGCCGCCGATGGTGCAGGCGATCTGGCTCGACGGGTCAGGGGCGTAGTAGAAGCCGCGATCCTGCACCGCGTGGGTGATGCCGAGGTTGGTCACCCCCGGCTGCACCACCACGCAGCGGTTGGCGATGTCGACCTCCAGGATGCGCCGGAACTTGCCCAGGCCGAGCAGCACCCCGTCCGCCAGCGGCAGCGCGCCGCCGGAGAGCGACGTGCCGGCGCCGCGCGGCACCACCTTGACGCCGGCGTCGCTGCAGTAGCGCAGGATGCGGGCCACCTGCTCGGTGGTCTCCGGCAGCACCACCACCAGCGGCAGGGTGCGGTAGGCGCTGAGGGCGTCGCTCTCGTA
>CAXTOE010000362.1:3098-3529 GCA_964245685.1 uncultured Acetobacteraceae bacterium
CGCGACGCTCCTCCTCGGCATCGATCACGCCCTCGCCCGAGACGATGCGCCGGAGGGCGGCGACGATCTCGGCGCGCCGCGACAGCACGGCCTCGTCGGGTATCGGCATCTGCAGCATGATGTTCCTCCCCTGCGCGGCGTTGCCCACCGCTCGTGATGGTTCAGGCGCCGATCAGGATCGCCCGGAAGTCGTTCACGTTGGTGCGGGTAGGCCCGGTTACCACCAGGTCGTCGAGCGCCGAGAAGAAACCGTAGCCGTCATTGTCCGCGAGCCGGTCGCGGGGCGCCACGCCGAGCGAGGCGGCGCGCGCGAGGCTGTCGGGCGAGAGCAGCGCGCCGGCATTGTCCTCGGGGCCGTCGATGCCGTCGGTGTCGCAGGCGATGGCGTGGATGCCGCGATGGCCGTCCAGCGCCACCGCGAGCCCGAGCAG
>CAXTOE010000363.1:0-3513 GCA_964245685.1 uncultured Acetobacteraceae bacterium
GCATCAGCCAGGCGCGCCGGCGGCGCGGCGTGCGCCAGGCCGCCCAGGCGCCGACGATCACGATCGCAGGGGCGAGCTGAGAGCGCAGGCAGAACGCGAGGCCGAGCGACGCCCCGACACCGAGCATCCTGACGCGGGTATCGGCACCGCTCCCGACCAAGCTCAGCGCCGCGATGGCGAGCAGGTTGCCGCCCTGCACCTCGCCCAGCGGCTTGGAGCCGAAATACACCAGGTCTGGCCATACCGCGCAGGGCAACGCGCAGCACAGCGCCCCCGCCGGCCCGGCGCAGCGCCGTCCCGCCCGGAACGACATCGCCACCACCGCGGTCGACAGCGCCGACATCGCGGCCGAGATCGCGGCGAGGTAGCCGGCAGCCCCCGCTCCCGCGGCGGACGCCACCGCGATCAGCCCGGCCAGGAACCCCGGGAACATCGGCGAGCGCATGCCGACGCGCCACTCCCAGGTGACGGTGCCGTGCCCCGACCACATCCGGTAGGCCGGCTCGATGTTCTGGAACAGCTCGTCCGGCCGCTCGATCGTCGGGCTGCCGATGGCGAAGCCGAGGCGCAAGGCGAAGGCGAGGACGCAGATGCCGATCAGCGCCCACCGCGCACGCGCGGATGATCGACCGAGCCGTGGTGCACCGAGCCGCCGAAACCGCATCATCCGCCGCAGCGCCGCACCTGTCGTCCCGTCTCCGCCTGCCTATGCCACACGGCCGGTCGCGCGTATCTGGGGACGTGGCCGCATCGCGTTCCGCAGGCGCCGCGGATGCCCTATCCTGCGCCGATGCTGTTCCGCGACGAGCCCGATGCCTGCCTGGCGATCAGCCAGCTCACCCATGCCTGGATCTCCGGACAGATCCTGCGGGCCTGGGCGGACGCGCTCGACGAGCCGCTGCTGCTCGCGGCGGAGCAGCACGATATCGGCTGGCTGGACTGGGAGACGGCGCCGAGCTTCGATCCGGCGACCGGGCGGCCGCATCTGTTCCGTGACGTCGGCGCGGCGACGCACGCCCCGATGTGGAGCCGCGGCGTGGAGCGCGCGCTCGGCGCCTGGGGCACGCGCGTCGCCCTGCTGATCTCCCGCCACGGCGGCGTGATCTATCGCCGCTTCACCGACCGCCACCGGCTGGCGGAAGCCGACGCGGCGGCGGCCGCCCTGTTCCTCGAGACGCAGGCGCCGGTCGAGGCGGCCTGGAAGAAGGCGCTCGGGATCGACGAGGCCACGCTGGCGCGCGACACGGCGCTGCTCGCTTTCGCCGATACCCTCTCCCTTGCCCTCTGCGGCGAGCTTAGGCCGCCGCTCACCCTGGACGCGCCCGATCGCCACGGCCGCGTGGGCAGCTTGCGGCTGACCGCGGCGGCGAGCCACGCGAACAGGTTCGTCCTGTCGCCCTGGCCGTTCCGCGGCGACGCCCTGACGCTGCGGGGGCAGGCACGACGCCTGCCGCCGGAGGGTCGCTTCGCGGATGCGGCCGCGATGCGACGCTGGCTGATCCCGCCGGAGCGTGTGTCGTTCGAGGCGACGGTCTCGCCGCGCTGATGGCACGGCGCTTGCTCCCCAACAGGGGCAAGCGGAGAGAACACGACCATGCTCAAGGCGCTCATGCTCGCGTGCACGACAGCGTCGGCGCTGATCGTGGGCGCGGCGCAGGCGGAAGGCCCGGAGAAGGCGGCGATCCTGCTGCAGGGCAGCATCAACGACCATAGCTGGAACGCGCTCGGCTACACGATACTGCAGAGCCTGAAAGGACACGGCTTCCAGATCGCCTATTCCGAGAACGTGGCGGACGCCGACGAGGAACAGGCGCTGCGCGACTATGCCGGACGCGGCTACAGCATCGTGGTCGGTCATTCCGGACGCTTCATGTCGGCGATGGAAGACGTGGCCGCCGACTTCCCGCACACCCAGTTCATCGTCACCTCGGGCAACGCGGGCACCGGTTCCAACGTGATGTCGATCGACTGGAACAACGCGCAGTTCGGCTGCGAGCTGGGGATCCTGGCCGCGCGCATGAGCAAGAGCGGCAAGGTGGCCGGGGTCTACGGGCTCGAAGGCGTTCCCAACATCACCGCGCAGGCGGGAGGGTTCCGCATCTGCGCCACCAAGGCGGGTGCGAAGGTCACCATCCTCTACGTCAAGGACATGGAGGACGCCGCCTCCGCCAAGGAGGCGGCACTCGCCCTGATCGGCGACGGCGTCGATGTGCTGACCGGCAAGCTGAACGCCGCCCAGTCCGGGCTGATCGAGGCGGCACGCGAGAGGGGCGTCTTCGTCACCGGCCGCTCGCTGGACGACAGCCGCGCGGCGCCGCAGGCGGTGCTGACCAACATCATCGAGGACTGGCCTGCGATGTTCGGTACCATCGCCGACCAGGTGCGGGCCGGCAAGCGGAGCGCGAGCTTCACCGAGTACGGCTACGACACGCCGCCGGTGACCGGCGCCTCGCTGCAGTATCAGGCCGGCGCGACGTTCAACCCGGCGGTGCCCGCGGCGGTGGTGGCGGAACTGCACGGCGTCGAGCAACGCTTCGCCTCCCGCGCGCTGGCGATCACGCCCACCCGCCATGACGCCCGCTCCGGCGGCTGACGTCACGGCGCATCGCGCGCCGCCGATGCTCGAGATGCGCGGCATCGTCAGGCGGTTCGGCGAGGTCGTCGCCAATGACGGCGTCGACCTCGACGTGCGCGCGGGGCAGGTGGTGGGCCTGCTGGGCGAGAACGGATCGGGCAAGAGCACGCTGATGAAGGTGCTGTTCGGTATCACCCGGCCCGACGCCGGCTGCATCACCTTCAAGGGTCGGCCGCTATCGGCGCATCGTCCGGCGGATGCGATCGCGGCCGGGATCGCCATGATCCACCAGCACTTCACCCTGGTGGAAGCGCTGAGCGTGCTGGAGAACGTCATGCTCGGCTGGCGCGACGCCGGACGCATCCTGCGGCGGCGACGGATCGCCGCACTCGTGCGGGCGACCAGCGCGCGCTTCGGGCTCGATCTCGACCCCGAGGCGCGCATCGCCGAGCTGTCGCTCGGCCGCAGGCAGCGCGTCGAGATCCTCAAGGCGATCCTGCGCGGCGCCGACCTGCTGGTGCTCGACGAACCCACCTCCAACCTCGCGCCGAGCGAAGTGGACAGCCTGCTCGCGGTGCTGCGCAGCCTGCGCGACGCCGGAGCCGGGATCGTCTTCATCACCCACAAGCTGCGCGAGGCCCTGGCGATCTGCGACGAGGTCGTCGTACTCCGCGCCGGACGCCGGGTCGCCGCCATGCCGGCCAGCGGCGCCTCGCGCGAGAGCCTCGCGCGCGCGATGATCGGCACCGCCGACCGGGCCGCGGCCGCAGCGACGCCGACGCCCGACGGACCGCGCGACCATCCGGTCCGGCTCGCGGCGAGCGGTCTCGTCGGCCCCGGTCTGGCCGGGATCGATCTGCAGCTGCGCGCGCGAGAGGTGCTCGGGGTGGTCGGCGTCGACGGCAGCCAGGAACTCGCCGACCGCGGACGCGGCTTCC
>CAXTOE010000364.1:0-3510 GCA_964245685.1 uncultured Acetobacteraceae bacterium
GCACCCAGCTGGCGCGGCGGCGCGCGCTCGGCGCCCATGCCGCCCTCCTCTTCGCCGCCGCGACCGGAGTCGATCAGCGTCAGGTCGCCGCGGAAGCGGTCGATCACCACCTCGGTGGTGTACTTCTCCGCACCCGACTGGTCGGTCCATTTGCGGGTCTGCAGCGAGCCCTCGACATAGACCTTGCGTCCCTTGCGCAGGAAACGCTCGGCGACGTCGGCGATGCGATCGTTGAACACCACCACCCGGTGCCACTCGGTCTTCTCCTTGCGCTCCCCCGAAGCCTTGTCGTTCCAGCTGTCGCTGGTCGCCAGGGTGAAGGTGACGATCTTGGATCCGTTCTGCGCATTGCGGACCTCCGGGTCCTTACCCAGGTTGCCGACCAGGATTACCTTGTTGACGCTACCGGCCATCGTCACTTCCCGCCTTCTGTCCTGATGCGACGCTACCCCTCCGCAGGGTAGGCGATCAAATCGGAACAGAGTATGAACGAAAATGCTGACACAGGATAGGCGCGCGATGGGCAGGCATGCGTGATGAGAAAGCACGGGCGATGAGTACGCATGGGGCAGCGGCCGCGATCCGGGTGCGCGGCGCGCGCGAGCACAACCTCAAGAACATCGACGTCGACATCCCGCGCGACGCGCTCACCGTCGTCACCGGGCTGTCCGGCTCGGGCAAGTCCTCGCTCGCCTTCGACACCATCTACGCCGAGGGCCAGCGCCGCTACGTCGAGAGCCTGTCGGCCTACGCGCGCCAGTTCCTCGAGCTGATGGGCAAGCCGGACGTCGATTCGATCGAGGGCCTGTCGCCGGCGATCTCGATCGAGCAGAAGACCACCAGCCGCAACCCGCGCTCCACCGTCGGCACCATCACCGAGGTGCACGACTACATGCGCCTGCTCTGGGCGCGGGCCGGGGTGCCGTACTCGCCCGCCACGGGGCTGCCGATCGAGGCGCAGACCATCAGCCAGATGGTCGACCGGGTGATGGCGATGCCCGAGGGCAGCCGGCTGCTGCTGCTGGCGCCGGTGATACGCGACCGCAAGGGCGAGTACCACAAGGAGCTGGCCGATCTGCAGCGACGCGGCTTCACCCGGGTCAAGGTCGACGGCACGCTGTACGAGATCGGCGAGGTGCCGAAGCTCAACCGCAAGCTCAAGCACACGCTGGAGGCGGTGGTCGACCGCGTCGTGGTCAAGGAGGGCATCCAGTCGCGGCTGGCCGACAGCTTCGAGACCGCGCTGTCGCTGTCAGACGGCATCGTCTACGCCGAGGAGGTGCCGCGGGGCGACGCCATCGGCCACGCTGGCGCCGGGCCGGCGCGCACCGTGTTCTCCTCGAAGTTCGCCTGCCCGGTCAGCGGCTTCACGCTCGAGGAGATCGAGCCGCGGCTGTTCTCGTTCAACGCGCCGCAGGGCGCCTGCCCGGCCTGCGACGGCATCGGCCACGAGAGCTTCTTCGATCCGCTGCTGGTGGTGCCAGACGAGAGCCTGAGCCTGTCGCGCGGCGCGGTGGCACCCTGGAACGGCGCCCAGAGCCCGTACTACGACCAGACCCTGCAGAGCCTGGCGCGGCATTTCCGTGTCAGCACCACCCACGCCTGGCACGATCTGCCGGAGCATGTGCGCGACGCCATCCTCAACGGCACCGAGCAGCCGGTCGAGTTCACCTACAAGGACGAGCGCCGCTCGTACAAGGTGAGCAAGGCATTCGAGGGCGTGCTGAAGAACCTGCGTCGACGCCTCGCCGAGACCGACAGCGCCTGGGTGCGCGAGGAGCTGTCGCGATACCAGGCGGAGAAGCCGTGCGCTGCCTGCGGCGGGGCCCGGCTGCGGCCGGAGGCGCTGTCGGTCAGGATCGACGGCAGCACCATCGCCCAGGCCTCCGAGCTGCCGATCCGCCGCGCGCTGCAGTGGTTCTCCGGCGTGGAGGCGACGCTGAGCCCGCAGCGCGCCGAGATCGCCCGCCGGATCCTGCGCGAGATCGGCGAGCGGCTGCGCTTCCTCGACGATGTCGGGCTCGACTACCTCACCCTGTCGCGCGGCTCGGCCACACTGTCGGGCGGCGAGAGCCAGCGAATCCGGCTCGCCAGCCAGATCGGCTCCGGCCTGACCGGCGTGCTGTACGTGCTCGACGAGCCCTCGATCGGCCTGCACCAGCGTGACAACGAGCGCCTGCTCGGCACGCTGGCGCGGCTCAAGCGGCTCGGCAACACGCTGCTGGTGGTGGAGCACGACGAGGAGGCGATCCGCGCCGCCGACCACCTGATCGACATGGGACCGGCGGCCGGGATGCATGGCGGCCACGTCATCGCCGAGGGCACGCCGGACGAGGTGGCGCGTCACCCGGACAGCCTGACCGGCGCCTACCTGTCGGGGCGCAAGCGCATCGAGGTGCCGAAACGGCGACGCACCTGCGACCCGGAGCGGGCGATCCGCGTCGTCGGCGCCTCGGGCAACAACCTCAGGCACGTGACCGCGCAGTTCCCGCTCGGCACCTTCACCTGCGTCACCGGCGTCTCCGGCGGCGGCAAGTCGACGCTGGTGGTCGACACGCTGTACAAGGCGCTGTCGCGTCGGCTGATGGGCTCCGGCGAGGTGCCGGCGCCGCACGAGCGGATCGAGGGGCTGGAGCTGCTCGACAAGATCATCGACATCGACCAGTCGCCGATCGGCCGCACCCCGCGCTCCAACCCGGCCACCTACACCGACCTGTTCGCGCCGATCCGCGACTGGTTCGCCGAGCTGCCGGAGAGCCGGGCGCGCGGCTACAAGCCGGGGCGGTTCAGCTTCAACGTCAAGGGCGGCCGCTGCGAGGCCTGCCAGGGCGACGGCGTGCTGAAGATCGAGATGCACTTCCTGCCCGACGTGTTCGTCAAGTGCGACACCTGCAAGGGCGCGCGCTACAATCGCGAGACGCTGGAGGTGCGCTTCCGCGGCAAGTCGATCGCCGACGTGCTGGCGATGACCGTCGACGAGGCGGTGCCGTACTTCTCGGCGGCGACCCGCATCCACGACCGGCTGTCGATCCTGCAGAAGGTCGGCCTCGGCTACGTCGCCCTCGGCCAGCAGGCGACCACGCTGTCGGGCGGCGAGGCGCAGCGCATCAAGCTGTCCAAGGAGCTGGCGCGACGCGCGACCGGACGCACCCTCTACATCCTCGACGAGCCGACGACGGGGCTGCATTTCGAGGACGTACGCAAGCTGCTTGAGGTGCTGCATGCGCTGGTCGACCAGGGCAACACGGTGCTGGTGTTCGAGCACAACCTGGAGGTGATCAAGACCGCCGACTGGGTACTCGATCTCGGCCCCGAGGGCGGCGAAGGCGGCGGCCTGGTAGTCGCCACCGGCACCCCGGAGGCGGTGGCGGCCAATCCGGCGAGCCATACCGGCCGCTTCCTCGCCCCGATGCTGCCGGCCGCCGTGCCGCAGGAGCCGGCGCGCCGGGCCCGCAAGCGCGCCTGATCCCGGGACCGCCCCGGCTCAGGCGGCGCCCCGTGCCCAGGCGG
>CAXTOE010000365.1:0-3506 GCA_964245685.1 uncultured Acetobacteraceae bacterium
GTGGGCGACGTCGACCAGCTGCCGAGCGTCGGCCCGGGCCAGCTGCTGGCCGACATCATCGGCTCGGGCGCGGTGCCGGTGGTGCGTCTGACCGAGGTGTTCCGGCAGGCCGCACGGAGCCGGATCATCGTCAACGCCCACCGGATCAACCGCGGCCAGATGCCGGAGTGGGAAGCTGTGGAGGGCTCGGACTTCTTCTTCGTCGACGCGCAGGAGCCGGAGGACGGCGTGCGCCGCTTGCTGTCGGTGGTGCGCGACCGCATCCCGGCGCGGTTCGGGCTCCATCCGGTGCGCGACGTGCAGGTGCTGTGCCCGATGAACCGGGGCGGCCTGGGCGCACGAGCTCTGAACATTGAGCTGCAGCAGGCGCTGAATCCCCCGGGCGAGCGGCGGGTGGAGCGGTTCGGCTGGACCTTCTGCCCGGGCGACAAGGTGATGCAGGTGGCCAACGACTACGAGCGCGACGTGTTCAACGGCGACCTTGGCATCATCAGCGCCATCGACATGGAGGAAGGCACGCTGAGCGTCAGCTTCGAGGGTCGTGCGGTGGAGTATGGCTTCGGCGAGCTGGACGAGCTGGTGCTGGCGTATGCGACCACGATCCACAAGGCGCAGGGCTCGGAGTATCCGGCGGTGGTGATCCCGCTGACGACCCAGCACTACGCCATGCTGGCGCGCAACCTGCTCTACACCGGGATCACCCGCGGCAAGCGGCTGGTGGTGCTGGTCGGGCAGCGCCGGGCGCTCGCCATCGCGGTCAGAAACGGCAACGGACGTCGGCGCTGGTCGAAGCTGCGGGAGTGGCTGGTTCCTGGTCCCGCGTCTCCGACCCTGGCCAGGCGCTGAGCATGCCGCCCCGCCCCCGTATGTCGCGATCACGCCTGACACCGGCGGTGGTCGAGGAGCCGTCCGCTACGCCCGTGCCGGCTTCGGCTCCGACCAAGAAGGCAACGCGGTCGCGAGCATTGAGCGTCGACACCCTGGAACAGCTGGGCGCCCGGCAGCTGGCCGAGCTGCTGATGGCGCAGGCGAAGAGCGATCCGGCGTTGGCACGCTCGCTCCGCCTCGTCCTGGCCGGCACCGACGGGGGCACCCGGCTGGCGGCGGAGGTGGAGAAGCGGCTGCGCACCATCCAGCGCTCGCGCGGGTTCATCGAGTGGGACAAGGTGCGGCCGCTAGTCCGCGAGCTCGAGGGGCTGCGCGAGACCATCGCCGGCCCGCTTGCCGCGGCGGATCCGCGTGCGTCGGCGGCGCAGATGCGTCTGTTCCTGGACCTTGCCGAGGGCGTGTTCGAGCGCAGCGACGACGGCAGCGGCAGCCTGGGCAACGTGTTCCGCGAGGCCGGCGCCGACCTGGGACGGCTCTGGGCGCTGCCTCCCCGCCGGGATCCCATTGCGCTCGCGGCCGAGCTGCTGGCCCTGCTCGATGCGGACGGCTACGGCACCACCGATCATCTGCTCGCCGCATCAGGTCCGGCGCTGGGGCCCGACGGGCGGGCGGAGCTGCGCCGTCTGCTGCAGGCCCGCCTCGCCAGCCTGCCGCGCGGGCGCGGACGAGACGACTTCGAACCGCGCGGCCGCTTCATGGTGTCGCTGCGCCTGCGGGAGCTGTCCGACTTGGAGGGCGACGTCGACGCCTACGTCGCTGCGGTCGAGGCCGGCGGCCGGTCGGAGAACCCCGCGGGCGACATTGCGGAACGGCTGATCGCGCATCACCGTCCGGCCGAGGCGCTGGCCTGGCTGGATCGTGCTTCCGCCCGCCATGAGGAAGAGCGGCAGATCGACCTGCGCATCGCGGCGCTGGACGCGCTCGGCCGCAAGGCGGAGGCGCAGGATCTGCGCTGGACGACGTTCCAGCGCTTCCTCAGCGCCGAGCACCTGCGGGCCCATCTGCGCGGGCTGCCGGATTTCGACGACGTCGAGGCTGAGGAGCGGGCGACCGCGCACGCCCTCGCGCATCCTGACCGGGGCCCTCATGTTCCTGGTGGCGTGGCCGATCCTCAAGGCGGCGAACCAGCTGGTGCGGGACCATCACGACGAGCTCGATGGCGGGCAGTACTTCCGGCTGCGGCCCGCTGCAGAGGCGCTGGCGGAGAAGCATCCGGCGGCGGCAACGCTGCTGCATCGGGCGCTGGCCGAGGACGTGCTGCGGCGGGCGTCGTCGCGTCAGTATCAGTATGCGGCGCGCGACGTGCGCGCCTGCACCGGCCTTGCCGCATTCCTGCCCGATGAAGCCGGCCTGCAGACGCATGATGCCTTCATTGCACGGCTCCGGCGGGAGCACCCACGCAAGACCGGCTTCTGGTCGTTGCTCGATCCAGGCGCATGATGAGCCTTTCTTTGGCTGGCGGCTCATGAAGAACCTACCATGAACGGCATGGCCGAGCAGATCGTCATCACCGAGAAGACCAGCCAGGCGAAGGACATCCGCGAGGCTGTCGGCAGCCGCTACGGTGCGATCCTCCCGGCCGAGGGTCATCTGTTCGACCTGGTCGAGCCGGAGGAGGTAGAGCCGTCCTGGAAGCGCTGGAGCCCGGTGCTGCTGCGGCCGGACGGGCTCTACGGCACCAAGCCGGCCGATGGCGGCAACAAGGCGTCCAAGCTCAAGGCGATCCGCGAGGCGCTGCGGACTGCCAAGCGGGTCTGGCTGGCCACCGACTGCGACCGTGAGGGCCAGCTGATCGGCCAGGAGATCCTCGAGCACTACGGCTACCGCGGCGAGGTGCGGCGGGTGATGTTCACTGCCCAGGATGCCCGCACCATCCGCGACGCCTTCGCCCACGCCCGGCCGAACAGTGACCACGTCGCCCTCTACCAGGCCGCCGTCGCCCGTCGGCAGGCGGACCAGATCTACAACCTGTCCCTTACCCGCACCGCGACCGTCACCCTCGCCCGCGGTGCCCGCACCGTCATCGGCGTCGGCCGGGTGAAGACGCCGACGCTGGCGATCGTCTGCCGGCGCGAGCTGGAGATCCGCGACTTCGTGGTCCAGCCCTACTTCGAGGTGGTAGCGACTGCGTCGGTCGCGGCCGGGCAGTTCCGGATGCGCCACGCGCCGAAGGAGCGGATCACCGCCCGCGCCGCGGCCGAGGCAGCGGCAAAACTGGCGGACGGCGCGACCGGTCCGCTGTCGGTGAAGGTGGAGGAGAAGCGCCAGGCGCCGCCCCGGCTGCACGACCTGCCCTCGCTGCAGAAGCTCTGCGCTTCCCGGTTCGGCTGGTCCGCGGCGCGCACGCTGGAGGTGGCGCAGGAGCTGTATGACGGGTCGGGCAAGAAGATCATCACCTACCCGCGTGCCGAGACCCGCTACCTGCCGGAGAGCCTGATCGGTCAGGTGCCCCACATCGTGGCCGGTCTCAAGGTCGGCCGGAGCTTCGCGCCGATCCTGGTGCCGGACCCTCCGCTGACCCGACGCGGCATGTCCGGGACCTTCAGCGACAAGGGGCTGGCGGGCGCCAGCCACCATGCAGTGATTCCCAACCACAACACGATCGAGATCCTGCGCGA
>CAXTOE010000366.1:0-3505 GCA_964245685.1 uncultured Acetobacteraceae bacterium
GCTCATCGCGAGCCTGCCGGCGCAGGCGCCGGCGCCGCCGCCGGGAACCGTGGTGACGCTGGGCGGCGGTGCGCAGAACTACGTCGCGGTCGCCGGCACCACGGTGCTCGCCGGCAGCGGCGACGACACCATCACCGCCGCTGCCGGACAGGTGACGGTCGTCGGCAGCGCCGGATCGCTCGCCTTCGTCGGCGGCTCGGGTGCGAGTTCCGTCACCGGTGCGAGCGGCGCCAACACCAGCCTGACCGGCGGCGGTGCGGGCGACCAGATCTTCGGTTCCGCCAGCGGCAACGACGTGCTGGTCGCGGGTGCCGGGCGCGACTCGATCCTCGGCGGCAGCGGCCACACCACCATCCAGGGCGGCTCCACCGCCAGCGTCGTGTTCACCAGCGGCGGCTCGTCGGTCGTGTTCGGGGGCAGCGGCGGCGGCGACACCATCGTCGGCGGCAGCGGCAGCCTCGACGTCGAGGCGCAGAAGGGAGATGCGATCTTCGGCGGCGGCGGCGCCGTGGACGTGACCGGCAGCAAGAGCGGTGCCGACTCCATCATCGGCGGCGCGGGCGCGCTGAACGTCGACGGCCAGGGTGCGAACATGCTGGTGGTCGCCGGAAGCACGAACTCGACCATCCAGGTGGGCAACGGCGCCAGCCTGATCTTCGCAGGCTCGGGCAGCAGCACCGTGACCGGCGGCGCCGGCTCGCTGCAGATGGTGCTGGGCTCGGGCGCCAGCAGCGTCAGCGAGGGCACCGGCCCCGCGGTCTACGACGTCGTGAAGGGTGCCGCCGGCGGCAACGACGTCCTCAACGGGTTCCGCCCCGGCACCGACCAGATCCAGCTCTACGGCTATCAGGCCTCCGACCTGCAGGTGACGACCAGCGGCGGCTCCAGCCTGGTCACCCTCACCGACGGCACCAGGATCGACGTGGTCGGCGTGACCAACCTGGGCAACAGCATCATCATCTCGTAGCCGAGATCGATGGCCGCCGGGCGCTCTAGCCCTCCAGCACCAGCGCCTCGGCCGGCTTGACCGGATGGCCGAGATACAGCGGCAGCACGGTGTCGGGCGGCCCCTCCAGGCGCAGCACGCCCTGGTCCATCCACAGCACCTTGGTGCACCAGGCGGCGATGATGTCGGGCTGGTGGGTGGAGATGACCAGGATCTCGGCGTGCCGCACCAGCTCCTCCAGCCGCCCGCGCGCCTTGATCATGAAGCCGGTGTCGCCGGCGAGGAACCACTCGTCCATCAGCAGCACCTGAGGCCGGATCGAGGTGGCGAGCGCGAAGCCGAGCCGGATCACCATGCCGGAGCTGTAGGTGCGCACCGGCATGTCGAGGAAGCCGCCGAGATCGGCGAAATCCTGCACGTCGTCCTCCAGCGCGCGTATGGCGCGCGGACGCAGCCCGGCATAGAGCCCGCGCAGGCCGATATTCTCCCGACCGGTGAGGTCGAAGTTCATCCCCAGGTTGGTGTCGAGCAGGGTGTGCAGCTCGCCCTTCACCGTCACCCGCCCGGCCACCGGCTCGTAGATCCCGGCCAGCGTGCGCAGCAGGGTGGTCTTGCCGGCGCCGTTGCCGCCGACCAGGCCGAGCCGCTCGCCGGGCCCGAGCGAGAAGGAGAGGCCGCGCAGCGCGTGCACCACCATGCGTCGCTGCGGATCCTCGTGCAGCCGGCTCGACGCCGCCGCGGCGACGGTCTTCTTCAGCGAGCGCGCGGTGCCGTGATAGAGCGGGAACGAGACGTGCAGGTCACGCACCTCGATGCTGGCCATGTCGTCAGACCCAGTAGGCGAGGCGTGCGCGCACGCGGGTGAACAGCAGCGCGGTCATGCCGCACAGCACGGCGCTGAAGCCGATCGCGGCCCAGACCACCTCCGGCGTCAGCACGCCGCCGAGCAGCGGCCGACGCACGATCTCGAGCAGGTCGTAGAACGGGTTGAACACCAGGAAGCGCTGGCCGTGCCGCATCAGGTCCGGCTTCCAGATGATCGGGGTGATGAAGAACACGATCTGCAGGATGCTGCCGATGATCGGTGCGATGTCGCGGAAGCGCGCGCCGAGCGCTCCGAACAGGATGCAGGCGGCGACACCGTCCAGCAGCCACAGCGCGAGGCCGGGCACGATCTGCAGCGTGGCCAGGCCCGGCCAGACCCGGAACAGCGCGAACACCACCAGGATCACCACCACGTTGTGCAACAGCACCAGCAGGTTGCGGATCACGACCCGCGCCGCATAGACCGTGAACGGCATCCGGATCGCGCGGATCATCCCCTCCGACTGGGTGAAGCAGCCGGTCGAGTCGTTGATGATGCCGGAGATGAAGCCCCACAGCACCAGCGACAGCGACAGGAAGGGCAGGTAGTCGTGCAGGTTCATCCTGAACAGGTAGGCGTAGATGGCACCCATCGAGGCGACCATCACCGCGGTCGAGGCGGTGAGCCAGAACGGCCCCAGCACGGAGCCGCGATAGCGCAGCTTCACGTCCAGCCAGCCGAGCGTCCAGCACAGGCGCCACAGCTTCAGGCTGCCGCGCAGATCCGCACCGGCGTGACGCAGCCGCCCCGCAGCGGTCTCGGGAAACAGGTCGAGCACCGGCTCGAGCGCTCGATCGTCGGGATAGGTGGTCGCGTTCATCGGCGTCATCCTACCCGAGCACGGCGATAAGGGGAGGATGGCGCGTAGCGCAATCTTGACCGTCCGCCTCCGCCCCGCGGTCCGCTCCGAAGGGCAACCGGATCAGACACCGCCCGTTGGCTGGGGGGTATCAGTGTAACGCCCCCAACTCCACGGGAAAAAACTCATGTTCATGCGAATCGACCAGCTCCAGGCGGCATTGCCGGAGCCCAAGAAACCCGAGCCGAACGCGGCCGCGGCCCTGCAGGAGCTGCTCGGCGGCAAATACGGCGAGATGTCGACGCTCGGCAACTACATGTTCCAGAGCTTCAACTTCCGCAACAAGACCAAGCTGCGCCCGTTCTACAGCCTGGTCTCCAGCATCTTTGCCGAGGAACTCGGCCACGTGGAGCTGGTCAGCACCGGCGTCTCGATGCTGAACTCCGGACCCGGCGACCCGACGGAGAACGTCGACATCTCCAAGTCGCCGTTCGAGGCCATGCAGGACATCCGCCTTGCCGGCAGCTTCCTCAGCAACGGCGGCGGCGCCATGCCGATGAACGCCAACGCCGCGTCCTGGAACATGGACATGGTGACCACCACCGGTAACCTGATCATCGACCTGCTGCACAACTTCCACCTCGAGTGCGGCGCGCGCATCCACAAGCTGCGCGTCTACGAGACGATGACCGAGCCCACCGGTCGCGAGGTGTGCGGCTACCTGCTGGTGCGCGGCTCCGTGCACGCGCACGCCTACGCGCTCGCATTGAAGAAGCTGACCGGCGTGCAGATCGAGAAGATGCTGCCGACACCGAACATCAACCTCAGCCGCGTGCCGGAGTGCAAGAAGTACCTCGACGAGGGCAGCCATCGCCGGCTGTATCGCTTCAGCCCG
>CAXTOE010000367.1:0-3500 GCA_964245685.1 uncultured Acetobacteraceae bacterium
CAGCCGGATCGCGCGTCATCTCGGCGTCTCGCACGCGAGCGCGATCAAGTGCATCGGCAGGCTGTGCCGCGCCGGTCTGGCCGAGAGCCGCCCCTATCGCGGCGTCAGCCTCACCGAAGCCGGCCTGGCATTGGCCGACGCGGTGCGCCGCCGGCACCGCGTCGTGCTGGACCTGCTGGTATGCCTGGGCGTGCCGGCCGATGCGGCGCAAGCCGACGCCGAGGGGATCGAGCACCACGTCTCGGCGGCGACCCTGGACGCCTTCGAGCGCTTCCTGACCCGAGGATCGGGGTCTGGGGCCTGAGGCTCCAGCGGGTCCAGGGCAGAGCCCTGGCGCACCCTAACCAACCCCCTCCAACCCCGGATGGCCCTCCGGCCGCGCCCCCAGTGCCCAGCGGAACCGGCGCTCCGCCTCCTCGATCGGGACATCGTTGATGCTGGCCTCGCGACGGCGCATCAGGCCACTGGGCGCGAACTCCCACTGCTCGTTGCCGTAGGCGCGGGACCACCTGCCCTGCGCGTCATGATACTCGTACTGGAATCGCACCGAGATGCGGTCCCCGAGCACCGCCCACAACTGCTTGACCAGGCGGTACTCCTGCTCGGCCTGCCACTTGCGGGTCAGGAAGGCGATGATCGCGTCGCGCCCGGAGAAGAACTCCGAGCGGTTGCGCCAGCGGCTGTCGGCGGTATAGGCGCCGGCCACCCGCGCCGGATCGCGCGAGTTCCAGGCATCCTCGGCGGCGCGCACCTTGCGGGTGGCGCTCTCGAGGTCGAAGGGCGGCAGCGGCGGTCGGGCCTCGCTCATCGGGTGCCTCCTGGCGACGGGGCTGCTACCAGATCTTCACCCGGTCCTGCGGTGCCAGGTAGAGGCTGTCGCCCGGCTTGACGCCCCAGGCCGTGTACCAGGCATCGATGTTGTGCATCGGGCCGTTGACGCGGGCACTCGGCGGCGAGTGCGGGTCGGTGACCAGCCGCTCGCGCTCGGCGTCGTCGCGCAGCTTGCCGCGCCACACCTGCGCCCAGCCGAGGAACACGCGCTGGTCCCCGGTCAGCCCGTCCAGCACCGGTGCCGGACGGCCATGCAGCGAGGCGTGGTAGGCATCCAGCGCCAGGGTCAGGCCGCCCAGGTCGGCGATGTTCTCGCCCATGGTCAGCTTGCCGTTGATGTGCGCGCCGGGCAGCGGCTGCATCGCGTCGAACTGCGCGCCGAGGCGGGCAGCGCGCGCGTCGAAGCGCTCGGCGTCCTGCTTGCTCCACCAGTCGACCAGGCGGCCATGCTCGTCGAACTTGCGGCCCTGGTCGTCGAAGGAGTGCGTCATCTCGTGGCCGATGACGCCGCCGATGGCACCGTAATTGATCGCCGGGTCGGCCGCGGGATCGAAGAACGGCGGCTGCAGGATCGCGGCCGGGAACACCACCTCGTCGAAGGGCGGGTTGTTGTAGGCGTTCACCGTCTGCGGCGTCATGTCCCACTCGTCGCGGTCGACGGTGTGGCCGAGGTGACCGAGCCAGTAGCGCCAGCCGAACCCGACCGCGCGCTCGGAATTGCCATACAGCTCGTCCGGCCGCACGACCAGCGTCGTGTAGTCGCGCCACTTGTTGGGATAGCCGATCTGGACCTCGAAATGGTCGAGCTTGCGCAGCGCCAGCGTCTTGGTGGCGTCGCTCATCCAGCCGTTATGCTGCAGGCGGACGCGGAACGCCGCCTTCAGCTCGTCGGTCAGATGGCGCATGGTGTCGCGCGCCTCGGGCGGGAAGTAGCGCGCGACGTAGACCTTGCCGATGGCCATGCCCATGGCGGTGCCGGTGGCGCTCACCGCGTGCTTCCAGCGCGGCTCGTCCTGCGGCTGGCCGCCGAGCGTGTGGCCGTTGAAGTCGAACGAGGCGGCGACGAAGCGCTGCGGCAGCACGTCGGCGGCGTTGTCAGCGAGGTGGAAGGCGAGCCAGGCGCGCAGCGTGGCGAGGTCGGTGCCGCCGGCGATGGCGGCCTCGGCGACGATCGCGGACTTCTCCTGCAGCACCAGCAGGTCGGCGTGCGGCAGCCCGGCACCGGCGAGGTAGGCGTTCCAGTCGAAGCCGGGCGCCAGGGCGTGCAGGTCGGCGACCCGGGTCGGGTTGTAAATCTTCACCGGATCGCGACGTGCCGCGCGCGACCATTGCGCCTGCGCCAGCCGGGTCTCGAAGGCGACGATCGCCCCCGCCCGGGCGGTGCCATCGGGCCAGCCGACCAGGTCGAGCATGCGGGCGACATAGAGCTGGTAGGCGCGCTTCTTCGCGGCGAAGGAGGGCTGCAGGTAGTAGTCGCGGTCCGGCAGGCCGGTGCCGGCCTGGCTCAGCGAGACCGAGTAGCGGGTCGGATCCTTGGCATCCGGATCGATCGAGAGGCCGAACAGCGAGTACTGGAAGCCGGTCTGCGCCTGTCCCAGCAGGCGCGCGAAGTCGCGACGGTCGTGGACCGCGCGGATCGCGTCGAGGTCGGGCGCCAGCGGCGCCGTGCCGCGCCCCTCCACCGCCTGCTGGTCCATGAAGGCGGCGTAGAAGGCGCCGAGCTTCTCCTCGACGCTGCGCGGCTGCGCCACCGGATGCGCCGACACCTCCTGCAGGATCGACTGCACGCGCGTGCGCGACTGCTCGGCGAGGATGTTGAACGCGCCCCACGAGGTGCGGTCGGGCGGGATCGCCAGGTTCTTCACGTAGGTGCCGTTGGCGTAGCCAAAGAAGTCGTGGCCGGGGACGACGGCGGTGTCGCGGCCGGAGAGGTCGAAGCCCCAGCTGCCGGACGAAGGCGGGCGAGCGTCGCCAGAGGACGGGGCGGCCCCGGCCGGGCTGCCCGCGAGCAGGGCGGCCGATACCGCCAGCGCCACGGCCAGACGGCTCCCGTGTCCTCGTCGCGTCCTGTCCAAGCCACCGCCTCCATCCCGCACTGCAGCGGACAGAGGCAAGAAGCGGGCCGGCACTGTCAACCCGCCGCGGGGCGCCCCCGCGGGATGTCGTTGCCCTATGCGGCGGCCTGCGCTAGGCCGGACGTCGTGGCAGCCGGGACCGCGGCACGATGACGCGCGCTCACGGCGACGAACTTGCGCCGCCGGCGCTGCATCGCGGCGAACGCCAGGCCGGCGGCGAGGCGGCCGATGCGGCCGTGCGGGGTGAAGCCGATCGTCTTGAAGATCATGCCGATGGCGCGGTCGAGATGCGGGCGGCGGTAGAAGCCCATGGCGCGCGACATGTAGGCGGCGATGCAGCGCTCGTGGTCGTAGGCGAGCCCGGTCGGCTCGTTGGTGCAGTGGAAGGCAAGCGCGAGCTCGTCATCCTCGGTCTCGGTGACGCGGCCGAGCGCGATGCGGGTGCGGCGCAGCACGCCGATCCGCTCGCGACGCAGGTAGCGGTGCATGTGGTCGTAGAACAGCTTGAAGTGGCGGTACTCGTCGGCGGCGATCTGCCTGCAGATCGCCTTCAGCACCGGCTCCTCGGTGGCGTCGGCGAGTGCGGTGTAGAAC
>CAXTOE010000368.1:0-3494 GCA_964245685.1 uncultured Acetobacteraceae bacterium
AGCTTCCGCTTCGTGGTGACCCCGGACGACCACGAGCTGCGGGAAGCCCGCTGACCACCACCCTGGTCGACGATGCGCTCGAGCAACGTCTGCTGGAGATCAGCGGCACGGTCGACCGGCTGTACAAGGAGATCACGGCGCTGCGTACCGGCATCGCCGACGTGATGCCGACGCCCACCTACAATCTCGGCGACTACGACCGCTGGGCGCGTCGCTACTACGACCGCCTGCGGGCGCGTGTCTCGGCGCAGCGCAGGCGCCAGGACCGCGAGGCGACGGCGACGCAGCGGCCGCTGGTGAGCATCCTGTGCCCGACCTACAAGCCGATGATGTCGGACTTCGTCGCGGCGGTGGATTCCGTGATCGCCCAGACCTACGAGAACTGGGAGCTGATCATCGTCGACGACGGCGGCCGGTCGCCGGAGGTGAGCAAGCGGATCGCCGCCTACTGCGCCGCCGACGCGCGCATACGCTGCATCGCCCTGAAGAAGAACCTCGGCATCAGCGGCGCCACCAACGCCGGGCTCGAGGCGGTGCGCGGCGAGTGGGTCGCGTTCTTCGACCATGACGACCTGCTGGTCGACGTCGCCATCGAGCTGATGGTCGAAGCCGCGCGGGCGAGCGGTGCCCGCATGCTCTATTCCGACGAGGACAAGGTCGACCAGGCCGGCTACTTCCTGGAGCCGAACCTGAAGCCGGACTGGAACTACCGCTACCTGCTCGGCTGCAACTACGTGTGCCACCTGCTGTTCGTCAGCGCCGCCACCCTGACCGCGGTGGGTCCGTTGCGCCCGGAGTACGACGGCGCGCAGGACCACGACCTGATCCTGCGCCTGGCCGAGGCGCTGCCCGCCGGGCAGATCCATCACGTGCCGGAGGTGCTGTATCACTGGCGCAAGACGCCGAACTCCACCGCGGTCGACGTGTCCAGGAAGGGCTACGCGATCGAGGCGGGCGTGCGCTGCGTGAGCGATCACCTGAAGCGGCGCCAGGTCGAGGCGGAGGTGAGCCCGATACGCGGCCTCACCCTGTACGGCGTGCGCTGGCTGTCCCGCGCGCAGCCGAGCGTCACCATCATCATCCCGTTCAAGGACCAGATCCACACCACGCAGCGCTGCCTCGATGCCCTGCTGGCCCATACCGCGTACAAGCAGTTCGACATCATCCTGGTCGATAACTGGTCGGTGACGCCGGAGGCGCAGGCCTTCATCAAGCGCGCGCGCCGCTTCTCGCGGGTGCGCGTCATCACCGTCGAGGAGGAGTTCAACTATTCCCGGCTGAACAACCTCGCCGCCGCCGAGACCCGGTCGGACTACCTGTTCTTCATGAACAACGACGTGTTCGTCCAGGACCCGTCCTGGCTGTCGACGCTGGTCGGCGAGACCGGCCTTTCCGACGACGTCGCCGTCGTGGGGGGCAAGTTCATGTATCCGAGCCGGACCATCCAGCACGCCGGCGTCGTGGTCGGCCCGGAGGGCGTCGCCGCGCACGTCCATCGCGGCCTGCCCGAGACCGAGTACGGCTATATCGGCCGCGCCATGCTCAGCCACGAGGTGAGTGCGGTGACCGCCGCCGGCATGCTGATCCGCGCGAGCGTGTTCCGCGAGGTGGGCGGCTTCGACGAGGTCGAGCTCAAGGTGGCGTACAACGACGTCGATCTCTGCCTGCGGGTGCGAGAGGCCGGCTGGCGCGTCATCTGGTGCGCGGAGTTCGTCGCCGAGCATCACGAGTCGCTGTCGCGCGGCAGCGACGACCGGCCGGAGCAGGAGGCCCGCTTCTTCCGCGAGACCCAGGTGATGAAGCAGCGCTGGGGGGACAAGCCGCTGTTCCGGCACGACCCGTTCTACAGCCCGTTCTTCACCGTCGACCGTCAGCCCTATTTCGACCTGGTCGACCCGGCGGACGAGCCCGCATGACGAAGGGGCCTCGCCCTCTCACCCCATCAAAGGCGGGACCTTTGAGATCCGTGACCTACCGAATCGGGGTCTGGGGCCGCCGGCCCCGGTGGGTCAAGGGCAAAGCCCTTGCCTGCTCCGCTCAATCGAGGCCGAGCGCGTCGAGCAAGGCGCCGATCCGGCCCAGCGACGCCTCCGGCACCGGCAGGATCGGACGCGGCGGTGCCGCGGCGCAGAGGCCGAGCCGGTTCGCCGCCGCGTAGACGACGCGAAGGCTGCCGAACTCGACGAACAGGTCCCACAGCGGCCGGAGGCGCGCGTCCAGCGCGCGGGCGCGGGTCTGGTCGCCACGTCGCACCGCCGCCATGATCTCCAGGCACGGGCCGGGGAACAATCCGGCGGCGACGCTGTACCAGGCGTCGGCGCCGGCGAGCAGGCCCTCGGTCGCGTGCCAGTCGACGCTGTAGCCGAGCGAGAAGCCCGGCGACGTCTTGGCCCGCATCGCATCCAGCTGGTCGCGGACCGCGTTCGCCTCGGCGGCGGGCGTCTTGATGGCGCGTATGTTCGGCAGGCGGCTGAGGCGCGCGATCAGGTCGCCGGTGAAGGTGAAGTGCGTGGTGGAGGGGTTGTCGTAGACGCACAGCGGCAGCGCGACCGCCTCCGCCACGGTGCGGTAGTGCGTGAACACCTCCTCCTGGTTCAGCGGCGTGTAGGAGACCGGCGCCAGCAGCACGGCGTCGGCGCCGGCGGATCTCGCATCCTGCCCCAGCTGCACCACCTCGTCGGTGCGCAGCGCGCCGATCCCGACCAGCAGCGTCGTGCGGTCGCCGATCGCGTCCGCCGCGATCTCGACCGCGCGGCGCCGCTCGGCGCGGGTCAGGTACAGCGCGGTGCCGGTGCTGCCGAGCAGCCCGATCGAATCGACCCCCGACGCGGCGAGGCGGGACAGCACCCTGCGCAGCGCCGCCGTGTCGATACGGCCGGTCTCGTCCGCCGGCGTGATCGGGAAGGCCGAGAGCCCGTGCAGCTTCGTCATCCGGTCAGGGTTAAGGCAAAGCCGGCCGAGGATCCAGCGCACGCGGATCCGGCGTCGAGCCGGTCGAGGACGCAGGAGAAGGCCCGTTGAACCGCTACGGGATGGAGATCCGTGCCGTCACCGCCGCGGACGCGCCGGGGCTGTGCGAGCTGCTGTCCCAGGCCGGGTATCCGATACCGCCGCGTGTCCTGGCGCAGCGGCTGGATGCCCTGCGGCAGCAGCCGGGTGCCGCCCTGCTCGCCCAGGAGTGGGGACCGCCGAGCGGCCTGGTCGTGCTGCACTGGTACGCGGCACTGGACGGGGACCAGCCGGTGGCACAGATCACCACGCTGCTGGTCGGGCCGGAGCAGCGCCGGCGCGGCGTCGGCCGGCTGCTGGTGAAGGCGGCGGCCCAGGCGGCACGGCTCGCGGGCTGCGGCACGCTGGAACTCTCTGCGGCGACGCAACCGGGCCTCCAGGCGTTCTGCCGCGCCACCGGCTTCGCCGAGGCCGGCGTGCGCTTCGTGCGGGGACTGCGCAAGCGCGGGTGACGGCGCGCGCCGCTCATGGCCGGGCGACGCCGG
>CAXTOE010000369.1:0-3483 GCA_964245685.1 uncultured Acetobacteraceae bacterium
GGGCTGTACTACGCGATGACCGGCGGTGCGCTCGCCGCCGCGGCGGCGCACGACTTCATCGCCAGCGGCGACGCGCGCTGCCTGCGCCAGGCGAGGCGCCGCTTCATGCGCGCGCACGGCCAGGTGTTCGCCATCCTCGGCATCATGCAGCGCTTCTGGTACAGCACCGACGGCCGGCGCGAGCGCTTCGTGGCGATCTGCCGCGACCGCGACGTGCAGCACCTCACCTGGGCCGCCTACATGACCAAGGAGCTGGTGCGCGCGAAGCCGATCGCTCACGTCAGGATCTTCTTCAAGAACATCCTGCACCTGACCGGCGTGCTCTCGACGTGAGCATGCCGACCATCGTGGCCAGCGCCTCGGCCATCGCGGTGCTCGGAGTGGGCGGGGCGCTGACCAGGATCAGACCGTGGTATGCCTCTCTGCGCAAGCCGAGCTGGCAGCCGCCGGGCTGGCTGTTCGCCCCCGCCTGGAGCGTGATCGGCGGCCTCACCGCCTGGGCGGGCGTCGTCGCCTGGGAGTCGCTGCGCAGCTCGCGGGAGCGCAGCGTGCTGCTGGCGCTGTTCGCGCTGAACGGCGTGCTGAACATCTGCTGGAGCCTGCTGTTCTTCAATCGCGAGCGGCCGGACTGGGCGCTGTGGGAAGTCGTGCTGCTCTGGCTCTCGA
The DNA here is from genome assembly GCA_964245685.1 of uncultured Acetobacteraceae bacterium. Classification (GTDB taxonomy): domain Bacteria; phylum Pseudomonadota; class Alphaproteobacteria; order Acetobacterales; family Acetobacteraceae; genus Lichenicoccus. The sequence goes on from CAXTOE010000369.1 coordinate 667, forward strand.
TCCTGGCGCTGATCGTCGATACCGCCACCCGTGCGCCCAAGGCGGCGTGGCTGCTGGCGCCCTACCTCGCCTGGGTGTCGTTCGCGGCATTCCTCAACCTGATCATCGTGCGGCTCAACCCGCAAGCGCGACCCTCCTGATCGGATCCAGCATGAGCGCTCCCAACCTGCACGTCGTCGACCTGCATGCCGTCGCCGAGAAGGCGCGCCTCGCCCTGGAGACGCTGATCGCGGCGCGCGGGGCGCACTGCCCGGCCTCTGTCGAGACGCAGGATCCCGCGCCGGATGCGCCGGCCGGCATCAGCGTGCCGCGCCATCGCCCGACCCTGCCGCTGCGCGTCGGCACCCGAGGCTCGCCGCTGGCGCTGACCCAGACCCGCAGCTTCCTGGCCATGCTGGCCCGGCTCTGTCCGCGGCTGCAGGAGATGGACGTGTTCCGCGAGCAGGTCATCCGCACCACCGGCGACGCGGTGCAGGATCGTCCGCTGGCGGAGATCGGCGGCAAAGGGCTGTTCGCCAAGGAGATCCACGAAGCGCTGCTCGACCGGCGGATCGATCTCGCCGTGCACAGCCTCAAGGACCTGGAGACCGTGCTGCCGCCCGGCATCGTGCTGGCCTGCACGCTGCGGCGCGAGGACCCGCGCGACGCCCTGATCCTCGGCGACGAGTGCGGCAGCTTCGATCCGGCCTCGGACGGGCACGACTTCTATCGCTGTCTGCCGCAGGGGGCGCTGATCGGCACCGCGTCGGTGCGGCGACAGGCACAGCTGCTGCACGCGCGCCCCGACCTCCGGGTCACCATGCTGCGCGGCAACGTGCAGTCCCGCCTGGACAAGATCCAGCACGGCGTCTGCGACGCCAGCCTGCTGGCGCTCGCGGGTCTGCGCCGGCTCGGCCTGGAGCACGAGGCGTCGGTGGTGCTGGATCCCGAGGTCATGGTGCCGGCCGGCTGCCAGGGCGTGGTCGGGATCACCGCGCGCGAGGACGCCACCGAGCTGCGCATCCTGCTGAAGACGATCGAGGATCAGGACGCGCGCCACACCGCGACCGCGGAGCGCACGCTGCTGCAGAGCCTCGACGGCTCCTGCCGCTCGCCGATCGGTGCGCACGCGGAGATACGGGCGGACGGGCAGCTGCGCCTGACCGGCCTGGTCGCGCGCGAGGACGGCTCGTTCCTGCTGCGCCGGAGCCTGTCGGGGTCGGCGGAGGATGGCTGCGTGCTGGCGGAGGAGCTGGCCCGCTCGCTGCGCGCCGACAGTCCCGGCGATATCTTCGCGTGAGGCGGTCAGCCTGCCCCGAAGCGGATCGCGGCGACGGTCGAGTAGATCAGCGCCAGCGAGTCCTTGTTGAACGGCTCGGCGGAAGCCGGCGTGATCAGCCGGTTCTGCACGTCGCTCAGGGCTTCAACCGCCTGGACCATGTTCGGATCGACGTCGGAACCGTTTGCGACAGGCATCAAGTATAACAGAAGTAGTGCGTGGGTATTGACATGCTCGGTATCGAGCGCCGAGCGGAGGCAGGACCCCCTGCGACCGGCATCGACCACGTGGGGGGAAGGATCATCGGAGAAGGCTTTCCTTGCGAGCATGTCTGCTACTCCATCGGGAACATCGTCTTCGCTTGCTCGACATTGTTGAATTCACCACACCTGCCCGCACCTGGAGGAGCTTTATTCAAGTATCCAGACGTGCAGCAATTCCAAATTATGAAACGATCCTGTTCGCCTCCCGTCGCGGCGGTTCTGCCTGCTTTTGTTTCCTACTTTGATGAGATTTCGGCAACGTCTAATTAGCGCCGATGACAGCGGCCGATCAAACTGCTGCGCTGCAACACGATGATCAGGGAGCTGCCGCTCCGTCGCAGCCTGCGACAAGGACGATCGGCAGCCTAGCCGCGCACCAGGCTGTGCCGCAGCGGCTCGCAGCTGCCCAGGGCTGCCGTTTCGGGCACAGTATTCACGCCGCGCTCGCCGCGTAGGGCAACGTGCAGGGTAGGATCATGCGGTTGCGGCCGATGATTGCTGAGCGACGTGGGTAGGCTCCGGCCCAGCACCAGAAGGCGCCGTCCGCGCGGCACCACCTGGCGGGGCGACGAGAGATAGGCCGGTCCGAGAGCCCGGATGCGCTGTCCGATCTCGCGGTAGAGCGAGGCGGCCGAGCCGACCGCGAGGCGCGACCGCCACGGCAGGTAGGCCAGGCCCCGATGCCCGCTCGCGTAGTAGAGCTCGGCCAGATCCAGCACCCGCGTCACCGCCGCGAACACCGGCTCCGGTCGTCGCAGCTCGCCCGGCGCCACCCAGCTCTCCGGCAGATACACCCGGTCGCGCCGCGCATCCTCGACCACGTCACGGGCGATGTTGGTCAGCTGCATCGCGACCCCGAGATCGAGCGCGTGCGGCGCCGCGAGCGGATCGCTCACGCCGAGCAGCCGGCACATCAGCAGCCCGACCGTGCCGGCGGCACCGTAGGCATAGCGCAGCAGTGCGGCCACGTCGGGGATGCGGACCGGTCCGAGGTCGCCGATCATGGTATCGATCAGCCTGGCCGCGACCATCGGGTCGAGGCCGTGGCGGGTCGCAAGCCTCAGGAAGCCGCCCACCGCCGGATGCGTCGCGTCGCCCTCCAGTATCGCGCGGCGCAGCGAGAGCAGGGCGACCCTGGCGACCGTATGGTCTTCGGTCTCGTCGGCGAGGTCGTCGACGGTGCGGCAGAAGCTATAGAGCTCTGCGGCGTCGTGCAGCAGGTCGCGCGGCAGCAGGTTGCCCGCCAGCCGGAAGCTGCGGCCGTGGCGGCTGAGGGTGGCGACCGCGCTCGCCACC
>CAXTOE010000370.1:0-1016 GCA_964245685.1 uncultured Acetobacteraceae bacterium
GCAGGGCGACGGCCAGCGCGTCGCCCAGCGCCATCTGCATCGTGGTGCTGGTGGTCGGCGCCAGCCCCATCGGACAGGCTTCCGGCGCCGGCGGCAGCGCCAGCACGATGTCGGCGGCGCGGGCGAGGGTCGAGAGCGGGCTCGAGGTGATCGCGATCAGGATCAGGCCGAACCGCTTGCAGTGCGCGATCACGTCGGCGAGCTCGGCGGTCTCGCCGGAGTTGGATAGCGCCAGCACCGCGTCGCCGGGCTGGATCATGCCCAGGTCGCCGTGCGAGGCCTCGGCCGGATGCACGAACAGGCAGGGTGTTCCGGTGGAGGCGAGGGTGGCCTGGATCTTGCGCCCGACATGGCCCGACTTGCCGATGCCGCAGACCACCACGCGACCCGGTATGCCGGCGATGGCGTCCACCGCCCGTATCAGGCAGAGGCCGAGCGGCGCGCCGGAGGCCACCGCCCCGGCCAGCGCCGACAGGCCGTCGGCCTCGGCGCGCAGCACCTCCGCCGCGATCCGCAGGTCGTCGGGAGCATGGGTGCTGCGCAGGCTGGTCATCGTGTCCAGGGGTCGATACTCCGCGCCACCTGTATGGTCAGCCCGGGTCAACCGGTCAATCACGCAGACCGCGGACCTCCGGACCGGCTGCCCGCCGACGCCGCCCTCGGCGCCTTCGCCTCAGTGCGCGAACAGGTCCGGGCTCTCGTAGCCGAGCAGGTCGAGGCGGGCACGCGCCGGCAGGAAGTCGTAGGCGGCCAGCGCCAGCTCGAGCCGGCCCTCGCGGATCAGCAAGCGCTCCAGCCGCTCCCACAGCGCGTGCAGGTGCAGCACGTCGGAGGCGGCATAGCTGAGCTGCTCCGGCGTCAGGTCCGGCGCCCCCCAGTCCGAGCTCTGCTGCTGCTTGTTCAGCTCGATGCCGAGCAGCTCCCGGCACAGCTCGCGCAGCCCGTGCCGGTCGGTGAAGGTGCGCACCAGCTTGGCGGCGATCTTGGTGCAGCGCGTCGGCCCCACCGTGATGCCC
>CAXTOE010000370.1:1026-3465 GCA_964245685.1 uncultured Acetobacteraceae bacterium
CACCTGCGCCACCCCGCCGGACCGCACGCCGTCGCAGAGCTGCACCAGGCAGAGCCGGTCGCGGTGCGGGTTCAACCCCATGGTCTCGGTGTCGACCGCGACCGCACCCTCGAGGCGAAGATCGTCGGGCAGGTCGTGCCGATGCAGGTGGATGCTCGCGTTCGGCATGAACTGCGTGACGCTCATCGACGGAGGTCCCTTGGTGCCCAGGAGAAGACTCGAACTTCCACGACCTTTCGGCCACAGGTACCTGAAACCTGCGCGTCTACCAATTCCGCCACCTGGGCTGAGGGGCAACCGCCGGTCTGACACGGCGGGTGGTGGGAGCGCGATCTACCGGGGCGCCGGGGCGGCGTCAACAGTCACCGCGTCGTGCGGACAAGCGGGCCGCGACGCGGCCGCCTGCTAAAGCGCGGCGGTGCGGGATACAAACGCGGGCCGGCTCGTTCCAGCTCGGAGCCCGAAACAGGGTGGGCAGCTACGGGGGTCAGATGGCGGCGCGCAGTGTGGCGACTTTATTCGGCGGTTCCGGCTTCCTCGGCCGCTACATGGTCAAGCGTCTGGCCGCCCAGGGCCACGTGGTGCGGATCGCGGTGCGGCAGCCGGCGCTGGCCAACGAGATGCGGCCGATGGGCCAGGTCGGGCAGGTGGTGCCGCTGTTCGCCTCGCTCACCGACGAGGCCAGCGTGGCGCGTGCCGTCGAAGGCGCCGACCTCGTCGTCAACCTGGTCGGCATCCTGGCGGAGGGTCGGCGCGGCGACTTCGAGCGCATCCACGTCGAAGGTGCGGGTCGGGTCGCGCGCCTGGCAGCCGCCGCCGGTGCCCGTGCCCTGGTGCAGATCTCGGCGATCGGCGCCAGCGCCGACAGCCCGAGCGCCTACGGCACCAGCAAGCTCGCCGGGGAGAACGCGGTGCGCGACGCCTTTCCCGGCGCCGTCGTGCTGCGGCCCTCCATCGTGTTCGGACCAGAGGACGCGTTCTTCAACCGCTTCGCCGCGATGAGCCGCCTGGTGCCGTTCATGCCGGTGTTCTGCGGCGATACCCGCTTCCAGCCGGTCTATGTCGGCGACGTGGCCGACGCCGCGGTCGCCGCCCTGGCCGATCCCTCCACGCGCGGAGGGATCTTCGAGCTCGGCGGCCCGCGGGTCTGGAGCTTCCGCGAGCTGCTGGCCTGGATGCTGGCCGAGCTGCGTCGCAAGCGGCCGATGGTCGAGATCCCGATGGGACTGGCGCGGCTGCAGGCCACGCTGATGGAGCGGCTGCCCGGCAAGCCGCTCACCCGCGACCAGCTGGCGATGCTGACCCGCGACAACGTGGTCGCCGAGGGTGCGCCGGGGTTCGACAGCTTCGCCATCCTGCCGACACCGGTGGAGATGGTGGTGCCCGCGTACATCGCGCGCTACCGCGCCGGGGGCGGGCGACGCGACGTCCCGATCTGAAAGGTCCGTATCGGCCCGATCTTCGGCCGCAGCGTCCCTCTGAACCCCGTCCGGGCGGCCGAAGTGCCTGAACCGGTCAGTGTGGCTGTCTTTTAATCCCGGTGGACGCCTCGTAATTTTGCACGGCACGTCAGGCCCCACCGGGTAGAACGTGCGCCAGCCTCCCCAGCGATCTCATCCTCAAGGACATCCGCATGCCCGAACGCATGCTGCAATTCACCCATCTGGAGCAGCACCAGCCGGACAAGCGCGCGGTCGCCGAGCGACGTGAGGATTTCAACGAGATCTATCGCTCGTTCAGCATCGCACAGGCGGAGGCCCAGGCCGGACGCTGCTCGCAATGCGGCGTGCCGTTCTGCTCGGTGCACTGCCCGGTCTCCAACAACATTCCCGACTGGCTGAAGCTCAGCGCCGAGGGACGCCTGGAGGAGGCCTACGAGGTCAGCGCCGCGACCAACAACTTCCCCGAGATCTGCGGCCGCATCTGCCCGCAGGACCGGCTGTGCGAGGGCAACTGCGTCATCGAGCGCGGCTTCGAGAGCGTCACCATCGGCGCGGTCGAGCGCTTCATCACCGATAATGCCTGGGAGATGGGCTGGGTGAAGCCGGCGCGGCCGCGTCGCGAGCGCGCGCAGTCGATCGGCGTGATCGGTGCGGGGCCCGGCGGCCTGGCGGCGGCCGACCAGCTTCGCCGCCTGGGCTACCAGGTGCATGTCTACGACCGCTACGACCGCGTCGGCGGCCTGATGATCTACGGCATTCCGGGCTTCAAGCTCGAGAAGGACATCGTGCTGCGCCGCCACGCGCTGCTCGAGGAGGGCGGCGTGCAGTTCCATCTCGGCCGCGGCATCGGCGACGCGGACGGCGACGAGACCATCGCGTTCGCCTCGCTGCGCGAGCATCACGACGCGGTGCTGATCGCCACCGGCGTCTACAAGTCGCGCGACATCGGCGGTCCCGGCGTCGGCCTGCCCGGCATCGTCAAGGCGCTCGACTACCT
>CAXTOE010000371.1:0-3458 GCA_964245685.1 uncultured Acetobacteraceae bacterium
CTGCTGCTCAACCCGCGCGACCGCAGCTACGACATCCCGTCGCTGCAGGCCCTGGTGGATGGCGCAGGGCTCGCGATCGCCGCCCTGATCCAGCCGGCGCGCTACGATCCGGCGCTGCTGCTGCCGGACGCGCGGCTGCGCGCCCGCCTCGAGACCCTGGACGCCATGGAGCGCGCGGCGGTCGCCGAGGCGCTGGCGGGCAACATGAACACGCACATCGCCTATGTCGGGCGCGTGGACGAGCTGGCCGCGGCACCCGATCCGCTGGCGGCGCGGGCGGTGCCGGTGGCGCGCGAGATGCCGGCGAGCGAGCTCGCGCGACAGATCGGCCCCGACGGCGCGCTCGAACACCGCTTCGGCCAGCTGCCGGTCCGCATCGCCCTGCCGCCGCAGGCGCGACCGCTGCTCGGACTGATCGACGGCGCGCGCGATGTCGAGACGATCGCAGCCGCGATGGCGCAGCGCGGCCTGAGCCGGCCACGCTTCGAGGCCGCCTGGCGCGAGACGTTCGCGGCGCTCAACGGCCTCAACCGGATCCTGCTGCGGGCGCCCCCCTGAGGCCGGCGCGAGCCGAGCAGTGAGCGAGCCGGCTGCCATCATCATCTTCGGCGCGGGTATGCTGCCGGACGGCACGCCGAGCGCCACGCTGTGTCGACGCGTCGACGCGGCACTCGCCTTCGGCTGCGGCCTGCCGGCCCCGCTCTACCTGCCGACCGGAGGCATAGGCCGCTACGGCAGCTCGGAAGCGCGCGCGATGGCCGATCGCCTGCTGTCGTCTGGCGTGCCGCCGGAGGCGATCCTGCTCGAGGAGACCGCCCGCGACACGCTGAGCTCCGTCATCGCCTGCCGCGCCATCCTGAGGCGGCGCGGACATCGCGGCGCCGTCCACGCCGCCACCAGCGCCTACCACATGCCCCGCTGCCTTCTGCTGCTGCGCCTCGCCGGGCTGCCCGCGAGGCCGGTGCCGCCGCCGGGAGCGCCCGCCGCCGAACGCTGGAGCAGACGCTGGTACTGGCGGCTACGCGAGGTGCCGGCGCTGCCCTGGGACGCGCTGCTCGTGCTGGGATGGCGCGTGTCGCAGAGGCGGCGAATTTAGTTACGGAAACACAAGGATTTTCTTGCACACGAAACCGTGACATGATTATATCGCGATATCGTGATGAGGAAAACCTCCATGACCGCCGCCCTCGAAAACTCCATCCTCGCCAAGGTCATCGCTGCGATCCAGCAGACGGTCTTCCTCCGCGATGTCCAGATCACCCCCGAGACGCGCTTCGCCGAGGATCTCGGGCTCGACAGCCTCGACGTGACCGAGATCGCCCTGCACCTGGAGGAGATCTTCGACATCGAGTTCCCGCAGGACGTCATCACCCATCTCAGCCGGGTCGCCGACATGCTGCGCTATCTCAGCCGCCGCTTCTTCGCCGACGCCGACCTGGCACTCGCCGACTAGGCGGCCCCCGAGATCAGGCTCCTGGCGTTGCCGCCGGAAGTGTGATCCATACCGTTTCCGTATCGTATTAGGCGAGGGCGCAGAGCGTGCAGGCCCCAACCCAGGCTCCAGCCCAAGCCGTGGACGCTGACCGCCTGTTCAACACGTTCCGCGACCGGAGCGACCAGGACTGGCTCGACATCCTGGTCAGCTCGCTGCACATCCCCGAGATCGAGGGGGTCGGCATGCCCGGCTTCCCGGACGAGCAGTTCCAGCGCGACATGCACGGCCATTGCGGCGAGGTGTCGCTGCACGAGGCGCACGCCTTCTTCCGCGAGGTGAAGGCCTATGCCGGCTATGCAGGGCGTCCGATGGCCGCACATCGCCGGCTGCTGGATTTCGGCTGCGGCTGGGGTCGCACGCTGCGGCTGTTCATGAAGGACATCCGGCCGGACAACCTGTACGGCGCAGATTCCACCTCGCGCTTCCTGACCGAGGCGCGACGCTGCAACCCGGCGCTGAACTTCCTCGCCTGCGGCGTGGCACCGCCGACCGTGCTGGCGCCGGAGAGCCTCGACTACATCGTCTCCTGGTCGGTGTTCAGCCACCTCGACGAGTTCCTGACCACGCGCTGGATCGAGGAGTTCGCCCGCCTGCTCAAGCCGGGCGGGCTGCTGATGATCACCACCCAGAGCCGCCGCTTCATCGCCTTCTGCGCCGAGCAGCGGCTGCGCCGGGCGTCGGGGATCCGGCTCGAGCATGGCTGGTACGAGGCCTGCGCCGACAGCTTCATCGACGAGAGCCACGAGAACGCCCGCTACGAGGCCGGGCACTTCCTGCATGCGGCGCCGGTGGCGCGCCCGAACCTGCTGTCGCACTACGGCGAGGCGATCATCCCGCGCGGCTACATCGTCAAGCACTGGAGTGCCATGTTCCGCCTAGTCGAGTTCCTCGACAATCCCGCACGGCTGCCGCAGGTGCTGGTGGTGCTGCAGAAGCCGGGAAATTCTTGACTTGTGCCGCCCCAGACCCGACTTTAGCAGGGCTGACGCGGGAGAGACCGGCCTAGCCGGCGCCGAAGGAGCAACCGCCCCGGAAACTCTCAGGCAGAAGGACCGCTCGGCATTCGCTTCTGGAGAGTGGCACCTCGCGTGCCCGCCGACGGGATAACGATCTCAGGCAAACCGACAGAAGGGGCATCAACCGGACCGGCTCGCGCCGCTCCCAGGGGTGCGTCCTGATGACAGAGCCGCCGCTCGAGCCCATCGCCCAGACGCCGCTGCACGGCCTGCACCTGGCGCGCGGCGCCCGCATGGTGCCGTTCGCCGGCTACCAGATGCCGCTGCAGTACGCGACCGGCATCCTGACCGAGCATCTGCACACCCGCGCCAGCGCCGGGCTGTTCGACGTCTCGCACATGGGCCAGATCCGCCTGCGTCCGCGCTCGGGCACGCTGGCGGACGCCGCACTGGCGCTGGAGCGGCTGGTGCCGGCCGACATCCTGGGCCTGCCGCCGGGCCGGCAGCGCTACGCCCTGTTCACCGACGCGCGAGGCGGCATCCTCGACGACCTGATGGTGGCCAGCACCGGCGACGCGCTGCTGCTGGTGGTCAACGCGGCCTGCAAGTGGGCCGACCTCGCGCACCTGGTCACCCACCTCTCGGCCGAGTGCGAAATCGAGCCGCTGTTCGACCGCGGCCTGATCGCGCTGCAGGGACCCGGCGCCGAGGCGGCCCTGGCCGGTCTGGCGCCGGACGCGGCCGAGATGCGGTTCATGGACGTGCGCAGCCTTGAGATCGACGGTATTCCGTGCGTGGTCTCGCGCTCCGGCTATACCGGCGAGGACGGCTACGAGATCGGCATGCCCGGCGACGCGGCGGAGCGCATCGCCTCGCTGCTGCTGCGCCAGCCCGACGTGCTGCCGATCGGCCTCGGCGCGCGCGACAGCCTGCGCCTGGAGGCCGGGCTGTGCCTCTACGGCACCGATCTCGATCCGCAGGTGACCCCCATCGAGGCGGCGCTGGAC
>CAXTOE010000372.1:0-3448 GCA_964245685.1 uncultured Acetobacteraceae bacterium
GCCTGCGTCCGAGCGGATTCAGGTCCGCCACCGGGAAGTTCTTCTTCTCGAACATGCGCGGATCGCCGGGGAACGGGTCGCCGATCGGATGCGTCTGCTCGGCCCAGCTCCGGATGCGGGCGCGACGCAGCGCTTCGTCCTCGAAGTCGGCGGGGAACATCGAGATGTATTGCGCCATGCGCACCCGGTCCTCCGACCGGTTCGGCCGCACGCCGTGCGCGAGCAGGCTGTTGAAGATCAGCAGATCGCCCGGCTCGAGCTCGGTGTTGACGATCTCGCGGCCGGCGACGTCCGGCTTGAACGGATCAGCACCCCTAGGCTGCCTGTCGGACCAGGTGTCGATCTCGGCGAACACGCTCGGCACGCACTGGAAGCCTCCGACCTCGGCGTCCTGCCGCTTGAGCGAGAGGATGCCCTGGACCGCGACCGGCAGCGGCCGCGCCGAGGGGTCGACGTCGAAATGGATGAAGCCGTCCACCCGACCCGAGGCGCGCGCCGCCTGGTTCGGCGGGTTCAGGTTGGCGCGGTCGATGGCGACCCAGAGATCCTCGCGAGCCCAGATATCGACGAAGGCGTCGTAGAGGCGCGGATGCTGGCGCGTCTCCCACATGCTCTGATGGTGGTAGACCTCCACCATCCCGGTATGGTTGAGCTCCTTCATCTTGTGCTCGCGAAGCTGCGGCCTCTGCCAGGTGGACGGATCGTCCGGATCCATCTCGCAGAACCGCCACAGCATGTCGGCGACGGCATCGACCTTGTCCCGGGGCACCGCGCCGCGGACCACGACATAGCCCCTGGTGATCCAATGACGCCAATCCGCCTCGCTCAGCACGCGAAGCGGCAGCGTCTTCTCGATGTCCTTGAGCTGCGTGGTCTGGCCGCGAACCCCTGGATGATCGCCGTGACCCGCGATGTCCGGCACCGGCGCCTGGATGTCCATGGATGCTCTCCCCGATGGGCTGTTTCCGGAGGGCATCCTAGCGCGCCGCGTCGCGAGCGCGCCTGCACCCTCGGGCGACTCGTGATACGATCGTGGCGTGCCGAGGCGGGACCGGTCGCATGCGGGCGTTCTTCGAGACCATCAGGCCGGACCCGGGCGCTTCGTGGAGCTTCCTGGATCGGCGCCTGACCGACGGCATCCCCTTCGAGTGGCACCAGCATCCGGAGTACGAGCTCACCCTGACCCTCAACAGCCGAGGCCATCGCTACATCGGTGACGATGTGAGCCGCTACGACGACGGCGACCTGGTGCTGATCGGGCCCGGCATGCCGCACAGCTGGTGTTCGCGCGAGACGATCGCGCCGGGCGAGCCGCATGTCGCCCTCGTCATATGGTTCACCCGCGAGTGGGTGTCGGCCTTGACGTCGACCTGTCCGGAGATGGGCGAGGTCGCGGGCGTCCTCGCGCGGGCGTCGCAGGGGCTGCTGTTCAGCGCCGGCGTGGCGGCGCGGGTGGCGCCGTCGATACGCGCCATGCGGAGCGCGCCTCCCGCCCGGCGACTGCTGCTGCTGCTGGAGGTGCTGGACGGCCTCTGCCACGATCACGACGCCGTGCCGCTGGCCAACGTGCCGCGTGGGGCACGGGTGCAGCTGGCGGCCGACCATCGTCTCTCCCGCGTGCTCGATCATCTCCACGCGCACTTCGCCGAGCCCGTCGCGGTCACGACGCTCGCCGCGCTGGCCTGCGTCAGCAGCTCGGCGTTCCATCGCATGTTCCGCCGCCACACCCGCACCACCATGGTCGACTACCTGATTCGCCTGCGAATCGGCCGCGCCTGCTCGCTGCTGATCGCGACCGCTCAGCCGATCGCCCGGATCGCCGGCGACGTCGGCTACGGCAACCTGTCGCTGTTCAACCGGCAGTTCGTCCGCCTCAAGGGGGAGTCGCCGAGCGAGTTTCGCCGGCGGCATCGCGTGATCCTCGGCCGCCTCGGGGCCGGCGGGCAGGCACCGGCCTCGGGTTCCTCCTTGGCGCGGTCGGCACCGGCACCCACCTGAGCGAGGGCGAGGGATCGGGAGGCCGGGCGAGACGATGGCGAGCGGTTGGGCCCCGGACGGGGCGGTGCAGGAACAGATCGACGACACCGTCCTGGACGGCGTCCTGCGGGCGCGGGCGCGTATGCCCAACGGCGTCGGCGAGACGCACTGCGTGGAATGCGGCGAGGAGATCCCCGCGGCGCGCCGTCGCGTGATGCCGGGCGTGCGGACCTGCACCGGCTGTCAGTCGGCGCAGGATCGTCGTCCGGCGCAGATCGGCTTCAACCGCAGGGGCAGCAAGGACAGCCAGCTCAAGTAGCGCGCCCGGGCCTCAGAACACGGCGTGGTCGCCGCGCTCGGGTGCCGCCGCGCCGGTCACGAGTGCCCGGTAGAAATCGAACAGCGTCTCGGTTCCCGTCGAGGGTGTGGCGTCGGCGTCGTAGCGGCCGGTCTCGGGGTTCAGCACCAGCATCGATTCGGTCGCGTAGTAGCGGCCGATCCGCGCCAGTTCCGCCTTGTCCGCGAGCGAGGGCACGAGGCGGCCGGCCGCCCCCAGCACGGCCACGAGGCCGTCGAGCAGCGCCGTCGGCACCTGGCGGAAACGCGGCGCCCGGCCCAGCAGCGCGAACAGCGCCTCGCCCTGCTGTCGCGGTGTGATCGCCTCGCCCGGGCCGCCGATCGGCAGCACGCGGTTCCAGCGGCGATCATCCTCCAGGCAGCCGACCAGGTACTCGGCGAGGTCGCGGTCGCTGATCGGCTTGCAGGCGGTCAGGGTTCCGTCGCGGAACACCAGGAACGGCCTGCCGCGACGCACCCGCTCGACCTGGCCGGACAACGACTTGAAGAACGCGGTTGGCCGGACGATCGAGTAGGTCAGGCCGGAGCCGATCAGCGCCGCCTCGAAGGCGAGCTTGGCGTGCTGGAACGCCAGCAGCGGCTTCTGCACGCAGATCGCCGACAGCAGCACGAAGCGGGAGACGCCGGCCTGCTGCGCCGCCGCCAGCACGTCGAGATGCGCCCGGTGATCGACCGCCCAGGCGTCGCGAGGGGCTCCGGTGCGCGAGGCCATGCAGGACAGCACGGCGTCGAAGCGCTCGCCGCGAAACCCGTCGCGGGCGATGGCGGCGGGATCGCCCAGGTCGATGCGTCGGAACTCGGCGCCGCCGGCGGCCGGCATGGCGCCGGGCCGGGGACGGACGAGGCACACCACCTCGTGCCCGCGCCCGATCAGCGCACGCAGCGTCGCCCGGCCGATGGTGCCGGTGGTGCCGAGCAGGCAGACGCGCAGCGGGGCGGGGAGGCGGGGCTCGTGCTCGGCGGTCATGGTCGTCGGTCGCTGCCGATCGCGTCAGGTCGGCTCACGCAATAGCTCAATCCGACGCCGGATGCAGCGGGCTCAGGCCGTCGCGGAAGGTCTCGGCGCAGGCGCGCCAGCTGACCGATCTGTGGTTCCAGCGGATCGACGCGAACC
>CAXTOE010000373.1:0-3439 GCA_964245685.1 uncultured Acetobacteraceae bacterium
GTCCTGCATCATCTGCGTGGTCAGGTCGTAGAGCTGCGCTCGGGTGCCGGCGTCGGCGCTTCCGGCACCTGGCACGAAATGCCGCGAGACGTGCGCCTCGGCGTATCCGGCGTGGCCGCCGTTGGCGGTGAGGATGTCGAGATGCGCCGATAGCCGCCCATCCAGGGCGCCCCCGCCGCTGCCGGTGATCGAGGCCTGGTCGATCGTGAACACGCCGGAGCCCGAATTACCGGCGGCGACCAGCCGGTCGTGCGCCATCTGCTGCAGCGCCTGCGTCGGCGGCACCGGCGCCTGCTGCCCGAGATCGTTCGGATCCGCCGCCGGCGCCGCGTGATCCTCGACCGCGATCGTCCCCACGTTGAGCCGCAGCTTCGGCAGGTAGCTGTAGTCGGGCTGGGCGAAGCTCGCCTCGCTCCGGTCGGGCCCGCCGCAGGCGGCGAGCAGCAGGCAGGCGCTCACGGCAGCTCCCGTCAGCCAGGCGGATCGTCGCCGCATCAGGGGTTCCCCAGTCCGAACAGCCTCGTCCACCAGTTGGCGTGCGGCACCTCCGCCGGCTTGTCGGCGGCGGCGGATGCGGCGGCGGAGACCTGCTCCGGCTCGGCGGCTGCCTGCTGCGGCCGCACCTCGCGGTCGGTGTGGGTGGCGTAGTGGCTCATCAGGATCGTCATCACCTGCGCCCCGGTCAGTCCCTGCTGCGTGGTGAACACCGCGTTCATCGCCGGGATGTACAGCGCCGGCGCGCCGTCCTGCGGGAACAGCAGGTAGAAGGCGAGTCCGCCGTCCGGGTCGAAGAACCGGTAGGCGTGGCGGATCGAGCCGTCGGCCGGCACGACATGCTCGTGCGCGTCCAGCAGGGTCGCATCCACCGGGGAGGCGGCGCGGAACCGTGCCGCGTCCGGTTCCGGCTGCGCCGCCGCGTCCGGTTCCGGACGCATCTCCGGCAGCGTGACGTCGAGGCAGTGGCGCAGCAGGGAGGCGGACAGCCGCACGCCGCCGGCCATGTAGTGCGAGCTGATCCGCTCCAGCCGGTCCGCCGCCACCAGCTCGGGTGGCGAGAGCGCCGTCTCGACGACCACCCCGATCAGGTCGCGCACGAACAGCGGGTTGATGCCGTCGAAGGCGTGGCTGGACGGCGCGACCGCGGGACGCGGCGCGCACAGGGTGTGGTCGTGCAGGTCGCGCAGCAACGGCGAGAGGCCGGCGGCGAGCTGGGCGGTCTGCTCGGCGGTGAAGCGTCTCGCGTCGTTGTTAACGAAGTCGAGCTCCTCGCTCAGGTACCATACCGCGTCCAGCCCGCCGCCCTCGTCGTTGCGCAGCTCAAGCAGGTGGAACGGCCTCAGCCCGGTCTGCAGTCCCACCGGATACCAGCCCGGCTGCAGCAACTCGACGGGGTTGCGGCCCATGGTGATGGGGTACAGGATCCCGTCGGTATCGGTGACCTGATATTTCCCGTCCCGATGCGAAACCGGCCAGCACGGCAAACCGCTTCTCCCAGCTCTGTGAGACATGACGCGCCTGGCGCGAGGCTGGCCGTGGCCGCTCAGCCACTACCCTTGACGCTGTCGCGCGGGAAGTGGAAATCCAGGTTGCAGAACTCGCACGTCATGACGATGTCGCCGTCCACCATCATGTGGTCGAGGTCGTCGACCGGGAAGCCCTCCAGGATGCCGGCCAGCCGCGCGCGCGAGCAGCGGCAGCCATAGGCCAGGGCGCGCGGCCGGTCGGCGGCTACCCCCTCGCTGTGGAACAGGCGGTAGAGCAGCTCCTCGGCGGGCAGCGCGTCATCGAGCAGCTCGTCGTCGCCGAGTGTGGCGGCCAGCATCAGCGCGGTGCGCCAGCTCTCGGCGGCGGGTCCGTCCGACGGCTCCGCCGACCACGGCCCGTCCTGCGCCTCATCCTCCGGCGCGATCCCGCCGCCGTGGGCGATGCGCTCCAGCACCAGCGCCGCGGCGCGCCAGCCCGCCCCGGTCTTGCGGCAGGCCAGCCGCACCGTGCAGTCATGCTGCTCGGAGGTCTCGAAATAGTGCTGCGCCATCGCGGCCAGCGTCTCGCCCTCGATCGCGACGATGCCCTGGTGGCGCTCGCTCTCGCCACCCTGGTCGACGGTGAAGGCGAGGTAGCCGCCGCCCAGCAGGGTGGCGGCGTTCGGCTGCGTGTCCGCGTTCTGCAGGACGGCGAAGCGGTCCGCGTTGGTATGGGCGTAGAAGCGCAGCGCGCCGGCATCGGTGCAATCGGCGAGCAGCATGGAGACCGGGCCGTCGCCCTTCGCCTGCAGGCTAAAGGAGCCGCGGAACTTCAGCGCCGAGGCGAGGCCCGCGACCAGCGCCAGCGCCTCTCCGGCCAGCCTGGTGACCACGTCGGGATTGTCGTGCCGCGAGAGCAGCGCGTCGGCCAGCGGGCCGAGCCGGATCAGTCGGCCGCGCACCGGGCGATCAGGCAGGAAGAACGGCGTGATGCCGCGCGGCACCACGATGTCGGGAACGTCCGGGCGGTTGGTGTCGAGGAAGGCGGGAGTTTCGACCATGCCCGGCAAGATAGGAGCCCGCGCGGTGGATCGCCATACCGCGGCCCGCCGGACCCGGGTCGGCCGGGCTAGATGCGCTCGCTGATCTCGGCTTCCAGCGCCTCGAGCTTCTGCTCCAGGAGGCGCGCCCGATCGGCCGGCAGTCCCTCCTGCTCGGCCAGCGCGGCCAGCAGGGTGCGTCGGCACCGGTCGTGCGACTCGTCGATGTCTCCGGTGCGCCCGGCCGCCGCCAGGCAGTCGAGATAGGCGTTGCGGTGGCGGCGCAGGCTGGGCCGGCTCGACAGGCCGCAGGCCGGATCGGCCAGGATCTCGTCGAGCCCCTGCTCGACCCAGCCCGGCGCCGCCGGGACGTCCTCGGTGGTGGACGGCGTCGCGTTGACGGGAGGCTCGCTCACGGGCGGGATCCTTGCGCCAGAGGTGCTGAGGAGCAGCTCAGGATGAGGCGGTCTCGTCGATCTGCGCGCGCCCGATCCAGTCCGCGCCGCCGAGCACCCAGGCGAGCAGTCCCTTCTGGGCGTGCAGCCGGTTCTCGGCCTCGTCGAACACCACCGACCAGCGGCCCTCGATCACCTCGTCGGTGACCTCCTCGCCGCGATGCGCCGGCAGGCAGTGCATGAACAGCGCGTCGGGCGCCGCGTGCGCCATCAGCGCCGCGTCGACCCGGTACGGCGCCAGCAGGTGCGCCCGGTTGTCGGCGGGATCGTCCGACATCGACATCCAGGTATCGGTGACCACGCAGCGCGCCGACGCGGCGGCTTCCGCCGCATCGCTGGTCATGCTGACCGATCCTCCGACGTCGCGGTTGGCGTCGGCCCAGCGCAGCAGTGCCGGCGGCGGTGCCAGGTCCGGCGGGGTCGCGATGCGCAGGTGGAAGCCGAAGCGCACCGCGGCCTCGATCCAGGAGGCGAGCACGTT
>CAXTOE010000374.1:0-2256 GCA_964245685.1 uncultured Acetobacteraceae bacterium
GTCGTGGATGGACTGGTAGTGAACGCGCAGGTCGACCGGTTGCTGGTCGGCCCGTCGCGGGTGGTGCTGTGCGACTTCAAGACCGGCCGGACCGCACCCGCCGCTGCGGCAGAGGTGCCGGTGCTGTACCTGCGGCAGATGGCGGCCTACCGCGCCCTGCTGGGCGCGCTGTACCCGTCGCACGAGATACGCTGCGTCCTGGTCTGGACCGAGGGTCCGTCGGTGATGACCCTGCCCGAGTCGCTGCTCGAGATGCACCGGCCGGGGGTGAGGCCCGCGCCGGGCGAGGGGCCGCCCGCTTGACCGGATAACGGTTCTGCCCAATCTGCTGACCAGGAGATCGGCATGGTCGAGCGGATCAGGCCCAGCAGAGGTGATGAGATGAGCGAGAACACGGTCGCCGTGACGGATGACAGCTTCGACTCCGACGTGCTGAAGGCGAAGGGCGCGGTGCTGGTCGATTTCTGGGCCGAGTGGTGCGGCCCGTGCAAGATGATCGCCCCGGCCCTCGAGGAGATCGGCGCCGAGTTCAAGGGCCAGGTCACGGTCGCCAAGGTCAACATCGACGAGAACCCGCTGACCCCGAACACCTACGCGGTGCGCGGCATCCCGACCATGATCCTGTTCAAGGACGGCAAGCCGGCCGCGACCAAGGTCGGCGCGCTGCCCAAGAGCCAGCTCAAGCAGTGGGTGCGCGAAAGCATCGCCTGATCCGCGTCGACGACCGGGGCGTTGTGCCGCCCCGTCTCATCACGCTGGTCATCGTCTCGGCGAGGCGGTAGCGTCCTCTCAAAAGAGAGGAACGCTCGATATGCCAAAGATCACTGTCAGTGACGGCGCCGAGATCTTCTACAAGGACTGGGGGTCCGGCCCTCCCGTCATCCTGTCGCACGGCTGGCCGCTCAGCGCCGATGCGTGGGATGCCCAGATGGTGTTCCTCGGCGAGCGCGGCTACCGCGTGGTGGCGCATGACCGGCGCAGCCACGGCCGCTCCTCGCAGACCTGGGACGGCAACCACATGGACCGCTACGCCGACGACCTGTCGGCGGTGATCGAGGCACTCGACCTGAGGGGCGCGGTGCTGGTCGGCCACTCCACCGGCGGCGGCGAGGTGGCGCACTATGTCGGCCGTCACGGGACGGGACGCCTCGCCAAGGTGGTGCTGCTCGGCGCGGTGCCGCCGCTGATGCTCCGGACCGACGCCAACCCGGTCGGGCTGCCGATCGAGGTGTTCGACGGCATACGCAAGGGCACGTTCGACGACCGCTCGCAGTTCTTCCGCGAGCTCGCGCTGCCGTTCTACGGCTACAACCGGGAGGGTGCGACGCTGTCGGAGGGCGTGCGCGACTCGTTCTGGCTGCAGGGCATGATGGGCGGCATCAAGGGCCAGCTGGACTGCATCCGCGAGTTCTCGGAGGTCGACTACACTGAGGACCTGAAGCGGATCGACGTGCCGACCCTGATCGCGCACGGCGACGACGACCAGATCGTGCCCATCGTAGCGTCGGCCCTGCTGTCCTCCAAGATCGTCCCGGGGGCGCAGCTGAAGATCTACCCCGGCGCGCCGCACGGCTTGGCGCAGACGCACCAGGACGCGTTCAACGCCGACCTGCTCGCCTTCATACGGGGCTGAGTCGGGCACTTCACCCGCCTGAGCCGGCGGCCTCCTGCTCCTGCCAGGTGGTGAGCCGCACCGATCCGCGCGACAGCGCCGCACGAAGCCCCGGGTGGCGCAGCGCCCGCAGCTCGCCCTCGTGGTCGTAGTGCGGCATCAGCCGGCGCAGCGCCGAGCTTCGCGCCGTCGCCGGATGGAAATAGATCTCGCTGAGCCCGTCCGGCAGGCAGCCGGCGAGTCGCGTCACCCGTTCGGCACCCATGGCACCGCTCCAGGCGAGCCCGAAGCACCAGTCGTTGGTCGTCAGCCCGGCGCGGCGCGCCTGCGCACGCAGCAGGCGGGTCCAGAGCCGGAGCAGCGCCGCACCCTTCGTGTCGACGGTGCCGTCGCTCTCGCGCAGCGGCGCCGGCGGCTCGTAGGGGATACGCAGCGAGCGCAGGCCGTGGCGCAGGCCTGCACGGATCAGCATGCCGCCCACCGTCGGGTGCAGGTGCATGTGCTTGTGGGCGTTGGCGTGGTCGAGCCGCAAGCCGGTGGCCGCGAAGGCGCGGTATTGCGCCGCGATCTCGGCGGCGAGGCGGCCGCGGCCGCGGGGGCTGAAGAAGTATTCCAGGCCGAGCCGGAGTTGGTCGCTGCCGAAC
>CAXTOE010000374.1:2266-3433 GCA_964245685.1 uncultured Acetobacteraceae bacterium
CCCGAGTGCCAGCGGGTCCGAAGGGAACCGTCCCGCCTCGTCGATCAGCAGCGGGATCTGATGCTGCCGCAGCACCGCCGGCCCCTCGATCACCACCAGGTGCAGCCCGACGCGGAGGCCGGGCAGCCGACCCGCGCGCGCCACCGCGTCGGCCGCGGCTGGCCCCGCCACCATCAGGCTGGCGGTGCTCAGCACGCCCTCGCGGTGCGCCTGCTCGACCGCCTCATTGACCTCGACGCTGAGGCCGAAATCGTCGGCGGTGACGATCACGCGCCGCGCCGCGGATGCGCCTCGCCGATGGGAGCCGCGGCGGCTCAGGCGGCGTGGCGCTCGCGGCGGAACTGGAAGAACTCCACGCCCTCGCGCAGGCGGCGCTTCATCATCTGCGGGCTGCGCACCATCTCGCCGACGATGGAGGCGATCTTCGGCGCCCGGAAATAGAACTTCCGGTAGAAGGTCTCGACGCTGTCGAAGATCTCGGTGTGCGACAGATGCGGGTAGGTCAGCGGCGCGATCTGTATGCCGTGCTCGTCGATCAGCTCGGCGTTCTTCTCGTCCAGCCAGCCCTGCTCGGTCGCCTGCTTGTGCAGGAAGGTGCCGGGATAGGGTGCGGCCAGGCTGACCTGCAGCGTGTGCGGATTGATCTCGGTGGCGAAGCGGATCGTCTCCTGGATCGTCTCGCGGGTCTCGCCGGGCAGGCCCAGGATGAAGGTGCCGTGTATCTTGATGCCGAGCTCATGGCAGTTGCGGGTGAACTCGCGGGCGACCTCGATCCGCATGCCCTTCTTGATGTTGTGCAGGATCTGCTGGTTGCCGCTCTCATAGCCGACCAGCAGCAGGCGCAGCCCGTTCGCCTTGAGCACCTCCAGCGTCTTGCGCGGCACGTTCGCCTTGGCGTTGCACGACCAGACCACGCCCATGCGGCCGAGCTCGCGGGCGATCGCCTCGGCGCGCGGCAGGTCGTCGGTGAAGGTGTCGTCGTCGAAGAAGAACTCGCGCACCTGCGGGAACATCCTGCGTGCGGCACGGATCTCGTCCGCGACGTGCTGCGGGCTGCGCGTGCGGTAGCGATGGCCGCCGACGGTCTGCGGCCACAGGCAGAAGGTGCAGCGCGATTTGCAGCCGCGTCCGGTGTAGAGCGAGACGTAGGGGTGCAGCAGGTAGCCG
>CAXTOE010000375.1:0-3410 GCA_964245685.1 uncultured Acetobacteraceae bacterium
GCGCCGGCGACGCCGCGACGCTCCAGCACCGCGAGACGCGGCCGCCGGGCGGAGATCAGCGCCAGCTCGCCCATGGCAAACACGCCGTTGATCAGGATCAACAGCAGGACCAGGAGGATCGAGATGACCATCGCCGCATCCTAGGATGCGGGCCTTGGCGAGGCCAGCGCGCCACCCGGCGGGCGCGACCTGGCCGCCGCGACGCCCTCAGTCGGCGGCGTCGGCCGCGTCGGTCTTGACCAGCCGCACCACCGGAGCCCGCGCCGGCTTCTTGTTGGCGGCGATCTCGGCCATGCGCTCGTCGACATGCTTGCTGAACATGTACTCGGCGGGGCGCTGGTTCTCGAGCGAGATCTCGGGCGCCATCGGCCCTTCGGTCTGCGGGCCGGTGAGCGCCACCTTGAGGATGTGCAGCGGACGCTTCACCGCGTCCATCACCGCGGTCGACTCGTAGCCGGAATGTACCATGCAGTCGGCGCACTTCTCGTAGTTGCCGGTGCCGTACTGCTCCCAGGCGGTGTCGTCCATCAGCTCCTTGAAGCTCGACGCGTAGCCCTCGCCGAGCAGGTAGCAGGGGCGCTGCCAGCCGAACACGTTGCGCAGCGGCTTGCCCCAGGGGGTGCAGTGGTAGGTCTCGTTGCCGGCCAGGAAGTTCAGGAACAGCGGCGACTGGGTGAACTTCCACTTCTTGCCGCGGCCGTAGCGGAAGATGTCGCGGAACAGCTGCTTGGTCTTCTGCCGGTTGAGGAAGTGCGCCTGGTCCGGCGCGCGCTCGTAGGCATAGCCGGGTGCCGTCATGATGCCGTCGACGCCGAGCGCCATCACCTCGTCGAAGAAGTCGGCGGTGCGCTTGGCGTCGACGCCGTCGAACAGGGTGCAGTTGATCGAGACCCGGAAGCCGCGCGCCTTGGCCTTCTTGATCGCCGCCACCGCGCGGTCGTACACGCCGTCCTGGCACACCGACTGGTCGTGCACGCCCTGGTCGCCGTCGAGATGCACGTCCCAGGAGAAGAACGGGTTCGGCTCGTAGTCGTCCAGCTTCTTCTCGAGCAGCAGAGCGTTGGTGCACAGGTAGACGTATTTCTTGCGCGCCAGCAGCTTGCTGATGATCTCGGGCATCTCCTTGTGCAGCAGCGGCTCGCCGCCGGCGACCGCGATCACCGGCGCGCCGCACTCGGTGTCGGCGTCGAGGCACTCCTGCACCGAGAGGCGCTGGTTGAGGATCGGTGCGGGATAGTCGATCTTGCCGCAGCCTGCGCAGGCGAGGTTGCAACGGAACAGCGGCTCCAGCATCAGCACCAGCGGATAGCGCTTGCGTCCGCGCATGTGCTGCTTGACGACGTAGGCGCCGACCCTCACTGCCTGCATCAACGGTACGGCCATGGATAACAGCTCCTGTCCCGGCGGCGCACCGCCGGTTCTGTGGATGTCGGCGCCGGTTCGCGATCCGCACGCGGCGCATGAGGGACCGGTGCCGGTCGGATCGCGACGGCACGGATGCCTATTTGCTATGTCCCTATAAGCTAGGGCGCGGTTTCACCGCAAACATCGCCGGAACCGCGACCATCTTCATCTCCGGCCAGGTTGTGGCTTGTGTGCAACAATAAGTCTCCCGCGTCTGGCAAAACAGACGGATTTAGCGTTAGAAGCGCCGATCGGGTCATACCTGCCCGAACTCAGGGGCCGGCGTCCCAGCGGCAGCCGACGGCAACGAGAGGGATTGATCGCATGGACCAGCCGAGCACAGCTCCCGATCCTGCCGCCAAGGCGGGCGCCGACAAGGCCGGGCGCGAGGCCAGGCTGCGTCCGGTCGACAGCGGCAAGGGCGGCCCGAGCCTGGGGCACAACTCCGCGGGCCTGCTGCGCACGCCGATGCTGGACCGTATCGAGAGCCCTCGCGACCTGCGCACCCTCACCGCCGAGCAGCTGACCCAGGTGGCGAGCGAGCTCCGCGCCGAGACCCTGGACACCGTCTCCACCACCGGCGGCCACCTCGGCGCCTCGCTCGGCGTGGTCGAGCTCACGGTGGCGCTGCACGCGGTGTTCGACACCCCGAACGACCGACTGATCTGGGACGTCGGCCACCAGACCTACCCGCACAAGATCCTGACCGAGCGCCGCGAGCGCATACGCACGCTGCGCCAGCCTGGCGGCCTGTCCGGCTTCACCCGGCGCTCGGAGAGCGTGTACGACCCGTTCGGTGCCGCGCACTCCTCGACCTCGATCTCGGCCGGCCTCGGCATGGCGACCGCGCACGACCTGCTGTCGGCAGACGACCCGTCCTACAAGGACCGTCACGTCATCGCGGTGATCGGCGACGGCGCCATCTCCGCCGGCATGGCCTACGAGGCGATGAACAACGCCGGCTCGTCGCGGGCACGACTGGTCGTGGTGCTCAACGACAACGAGATGTCGATCGCGCCGCCGGTCGGCGCGATGAGCGCCTACCTGTCGCGGCTGATGTCGTCGCGCTCGTTCCTGAACCTGCGCGAGCTCGCCGGGCGCATGGCCAAGCGGCTGCCGCAGCCGATCGAGCGCACTGCCAAGCGCGCCGAGGAGTACGCGCGCGGCATCCTGACCGGCGGCACGCTGTTCGAGGAGCTGGGCTTCTACTATATCGGCCCGATCGACGGCCACAACATGGACCACCTGCTGCCGATCCTGCGCAACGTGCGCGAGGCGGACGAGCGCGGTCCGGTGCTGCTGCACGTGATCACCCAGAAGGGACGCGGCTACGCGCCGGCCGAGGAGTCGGGCGACAAGTACCACGCCGTCAGCAAGTTCAACGTGGTCACCGGTGAGCAGGCGATCACGCCGCCCGGGCCGCCCACCTACACCTCCGTGTTCAGCCAGGGCCTGCTGGCGGCGGCGGAGGCGGATCCACGACTGGTCGCGATCACCGCGGCAATGCCGTCGGGAACCGGGCTCGAGAAGTTCGCCCGCCGCTGCCCCGATCGCTTCATCGACGTCGGCATCGCCGCGCCGCACGCGGTGACCTTCGCCGCCGGCCTTGCCACCGAGGGGCTGCGGCCGTTCTGCGCGATCTACTCCACCTTCCTGCAGCGCGCCTACGACCAGGTGGTGCACGACGTGGTGCTGCAGAACCTCCCCGTGCGCTTCGCCATCGATCGCGCCGGGCTGGTGGGTGCGGACGGCGCCACCCACGCCGGCTCGTTCGACCTGAACTATCTCGGCTGCCTGCCCAACATGACCATCATGGCGCCCTCGGACGAGCTCGAGCTGCTGCACATGACGGCGACCGCCGCCGCCTACGACGACGGCCCGATCGCTTTCCGCTATCCGCGCGGCAACGGGCTCGGCCTGGCGCTGCCCGCGCAGGGCCAGATCCTCCCGATCGGGCGCGGCCGTGTGCTGCGCGAGGCGGGGCGGCAGAGCGGACGGCAGAAGGG
>CAXTOE010000376.1:0-3391 GCA_964245685.1 uncultured Acetobacteraceae bacterium
CCCGCCGGCGAACGCGGATTTAGGCCCTCACCCACACACCGTCAATGACTAATCGGCGGGGCATGGGGTTTTTCCGGTTCAGGGCGTGGTCGTCCCGCCCGCCTCGGCGATCTGCTGGTGCTGCGGGAACGTCGTCTCCCAGCCGCCGCCGAGCGCGTTGTAGAGCTGCACCAGGTCGCTGGAGATCGCGGTGTTGCTGCTGGCCAGCTGGCCGCGCGCGTTGAACAGCCCGCGCTCGGCGTCCAGCACGTTCAGGAAGCTCTGCAGGCCGCTCGCATACTGCGCGCGCGCCAGCACCAGTGCCCGTCCATACGAGCGCACCGAGCGCTCCAGCGCGTCGCGCATGCGCTGGTCGGCGGCGTAGGCGGTGAGCGCGTCGTCGACGTCGCGCCAGGCCTGCAGCACCGTCCTCTGGTAGGTCACCGCCGCCTCCTGCTGACGCGCCTGGTTCAGCTGCAGCGCGCCGCGCAGCTGGCCGCCCTGGAAGATCGGCAGGCTGATCGAGGGCCCGAAGGTGTAGGCGCGCGCACTCCAGAACCCGAGGTCGCGAAACGACAGCGAGTCGAAGTTGAGCGCGCCGCTCAACGTCACACGCGGGTAGAACGCCGCTACCGCGACGCCGACATTGGCGGTCGCCGCGTGCAGCTGCGCCTCCGCCTCGCGTATGTCCGGACGACGTCGCGCCAGCTCGGATGGCACGCCCACCGGCACCAGCGGCGGCACCGGCGGGATCGGTGCGGCACTCTGCAGCTCGCGACGCAGCGCCTGCGGCGGCGCGCCGAGCAGCAGCCCGATCGCGTTGATCTGCATCGCGATCTGGCGTTCGGCGTCGGGGATCTGCGCGCTGACGCTATCGAGTTGCGACTGCGCGTTCTCGACGTCGAGCTCCGAGGTCAGGCCGCCGCGGAAGCGTGCCCGCGTCAGGTCCAGCGACTCACGTGCCGCCTTCAGGTTGTCACGGTCGACCGCGAGCTGGGTCTGCTGTCCGCGCAGCGTCATGTAGTCGCGCGCGACCTCGGCGAACTGCGCGATCAGGGTGGAGCGACGATCCTCCACGGAGGCCTGCAGGGTGGCGCGCGCCGCCTCGACCGAGCGGCGCACGCGGCCCCACAGGTCGAGCTCCCAGGTCGCGTCGATCCCGTCCTGCCACAGGTCGAGCGGCGGGATCTTGAGCGCTCGGCTCTCGACCAGCCTTATGGTGGCGAGCCGGACGTCGAGGTTCTGGCGCGCCACCCTCCCCTCAAGCGCAGTCAGCTCGGCGTCGTGGAACTGGTTCCACCACTCGGGACCCGCAGCGGTCTCCACCGGCACGCTGACCCACCGGCCGCCGCGCGGTGGGGCCGTGCCTGCCTCGTGCGGCCCGACGCCGATCCAGCTGGACGGCGACCACAGGCTCGGCCGGCGGTAGTCCGGTCCCACCGCGCAGCCGCAGAGCAGCGACGCCGAGATCGCCAGCAGCGGCGCCACGATCGGAACCCGAAACGGGGCCAGCAACGCCGGCTTGATGGTTCTCCTCCGCACGCCGCGTCCCCATATATGCTGACCGACCCGTTCGGTCAGCGTTGACAACCTATCCGCTTTGCTTTGATCGTCAACGCTCGCCCCGATCGCGACCACCAACCCCGCTTCGGCACCCTTCCGACACGACCAGGAGGAGACGGACCCACCGTGACGGAGCAGGATGACCACTCGGCGGCGAAGCGCCAGCAGATCATTCGCGGCGCGGAACTGGTGTTCACCGATCGTGGCTACGAGGGTGCCAGCATGTCGCGGATCGCCGCCGAGGCCGGCGTCTCCAAGGGCACGCTGTACAACTATTTCGACAGCAAGTCGGTGCTGTTCGCGGTCTTCGTCGAGCAGATGGCGAGCACCACCCTGGCCAACATCTTCGCCCACGCCCAGGATGTCGACGATCCCGCCGCCGCCCTGCACGCGATCGCGCTGCGCATGATCAAGATGTTCATCTCGCCGCCGAGCCTGGTGCTGTACCGGATCGTCATCTCGGAGGCGACCAAGTTCCCGCAGCTGGCGACCGTGTTCTGGCGCGCCGGCCCCTGCCAGGCGACCGCCCACATGCGCGGCTGGATCGAGGGCCAGGTACGCGCCGGCCGACTCGAGGTGCCGGACCCGGCGATGGCCGCGGACCAGTTCCTGGCGCTGTGCCAGGCCCGGCTCGCGCCGCAGCGACGCCTGCAGATCGTCCACGAGATCACCGAGGAGGATGTCGAGCAGGTGGTGCAGGGCGCCGTCCGCCTGTTCCTCAGAGGTTACGGCGTCGATACTCTTGCGCGGGCCTGATCGAGAAGCTAGGTAGCGGCGGCCCAGGACCGACGCTGCTGTAGCTCAGTGGTAGAGCACTCCCTTGGTAAGGGAGAGGTCGTGAGTTCAATCCTCACCAGCAGCACCAGCCTGCGGACAGCGAGATCCCGGGGCGTCACGAACCCGGAGCAGCGCCAGCGAGGGGGGAGCCGTGCGACGACCGCTCGAACCCCACCGCCCCGGCCGCTCGGAGGAGCGCGAGGCGGCGGCGTTGCGGGAGAACCTGCGCCGCCGCAAGCAGCAGAGCCGGGCTCGTGCTCCTCGGGAGGACGAACCGCCCCCATCCCCGCTGCAGCACCCGGAACTTCCGGAACCGCACCGCTGAGGCGTGGCCGATCGGCCCGCACGCTGCTTGCCGATCGACATGGCGGCCTCTTCCGCCGACGTCCGCCATGCGGTCTTCTGACGTCGCAGACGAGGAGCCGACGATGCCGGTGATGCCCGACAGCTGGATCCGACGCATGGCGATGGAACGCGCCATGATCGACCCGTTCGTGGAGACTCAGCGCCGCGACGGCGTGATCAGCTACGGCCGGTCGTCGTACGGCTACGATGCGCGGGTCGCCCGCGAGTTCAAGATCTTCACCAACGTCGACAGCGCCGTGGTCGACCCGAAGGATTTCAGCGCCGACAGCTTCGTCAGCCGCAACGTGCCGGTCTGCATCATCCCGCCGAACAGCTTCGCGCTCGCCCACACGATCGAGTATTTCCGCATCCCGCGCGACGTGCTGGTGATCTGCCTCGGCAAGTCGACCTATGCGCGCTGCGGCATCATCGTCAACGTGACCCCGCTGGAGCCGGAATGGGAGGGCCAGGTGACGATCGAGATTAGCAACACCACCCCCCTGCCCGCCCGCATCTACGCTGACGAAGGCATCTGCCAGTTCCTGTTCCTCCAGGGCGCCGGGCCGTGCGAGATCAGCTATGCCGACAAGGCAGGCAAGTACATGGGGCAGCGTGGCGTCGCCACACCCAGGATGTGACGGCGCGGCAGCGACAGCAATCGAGAGAAAGCGGACCCAGATGGCACGTTTCCTGATCCGCGGCGGCACGCCGCTGCACGGCACGATCC
>CAXTOE010000377.1:0-3370 GCA_964245685.1 uncultured Acetobacteraceae bacterium
ATGCCGCGCAGCGCCAGGATCTCGCTCAGTCGCGCAGCGTCAGTCGGTAGCGCAGCCTGCAGAACACAACGAAGGCGATGACGTCGCTGGGCAGGCAGGTGCGGTTCAGCGCGCCGCTGCTGCGCTCATTGAACTGTCGCCCACAGGTCCGGCAGCGGAACCGGCGATAACTCAGTGCCGTGAGCTCCGGTCGCTCGGTCACGGCCGCAGAGCCACAGCGCAGGCAGTTTATCGTGATGGCCCTTCTTTCCCCGCCGCTGGCAATTCTACGTCAGCAACACGAGGGCTACTAGATCGGTAGCTGGCGCGAGCTGACAGAACCGTTCTATCCAGGCGCGGCGCCAACTCCGTCACGAGGCCGGCGACGAGCGTCACGGCCGCGTCCATGTCCGTCCGGCGGTGCCGGACGAGGTGAAGCTCGACCGGCTCGATCGGGATAGGCGGCGCGTGCGAGGCCAAGTGCGCCGCGGCGGTGCTGGCCATCACGCCTGCCGGGAAGGTGCCTATCAGGTCTGTTTGACACATCAGTTCAAGCGCGTGGAGAAAGGTCGGCGCGACGACGGCGACCCGACGGGTTCGCCCGATGCGGGTCAGAGCCGCGTCCACCGACCCTCGCGGATCGCCGTGGCCGGACACGACGATATGCGAGAAGGCAAGCCACCGATCGATGTCCAGCGGCTCGGCCGAGGCTGCCGGATGACCGTGCCGCATGAGGACGGCGTAGGAATGACGGCCGAGCGCATCGGTTCGGAACGACGCGCCGAAGGAGGCCGTGACGGCCACCACCAGATCGATCTCGCCGCGCTCCAGCCTTTTGACCTCGTCACCGGCGTGCCACGGATGGAAGATCAGGTCGATGCCCGGCGCCCGTCGCGCCAACTCCGCCGTCAGCGCGGCGCCGAGCGCGGCGGCGGGAACGTCAGCGGCGACGAGCCGGACGGCACCGCGAAGGCAAGCCGGGTCAGGAGGGGCGGCGTCAATCACCGCTGACAGCTCGGCCAGCGCGGCACGCAATGGTTCGCGCACGGCTTCGGCACGCGGCGTGCGGCGGAGACCGCTCGGCGGCGACCGCACCAGCAGCTGGTCCTGAAACAGTGCTCGCGCACGTGCCAGCGCGTTCGACGCCGCCGGCTGGGACAGGCCAAGCCGCTCCGCGGCCCGGCCGACATGCGCCTCGTCCAGGAGCATATCGAGCGTCACGAGGAGGTTGAGGTCGATGTTGCGCAGCTTCACCATGTGAATGGCCTACCATCACAAGCATCATTTTGACCAAGAATCGCACATTCGCCATTTTGCGGTGGGTAAGGGGACGACGATGACTACTGTGCTGTTGCTCGCCCATCCGACCTATGCCGCGTCGCGGGCGAACCGCGCGATGCTGTCTGGGTTGGGCGGCGTGCCCGGTCTGGAGGTCGCGGAGTTGTACGCGCTATATCCCAATCGTCGGATTAACGCCGCGGTCGAACGCGACCGCCTGCTGCGTGCGACGCGACTGGTGTTCCAGTTCCCGCTCCAGTGGTACTCCACCCCGTCGCTGCTGAAGGAGTGGGAGGACGCGGTGCTGACGCCGCTATTCTACTTCGAACCCGAGACCGCCGCCTCCACCGCCGGGCTGCCGCTGCTCGCGGCGACCACCACGGGAGGGCCGTTGGCGAGCTACCGGCCGGGCGGCACGGCCACGACGATCGATGAGCTGTTCGCACCACTCAGAGCGACGGCGCGCAAGTGCGGCTGGGAATGGCAGATGCCGTTTACCGTGCACGACGTCCGTAACCTCGGTGACGCTGCGCTGGCGCGCGCCGGCAAGGAGTACCGCGCCGCCCTTCTGGCGGCGCCCGTGCTCGGACGGCGGCCCGGAACGGTCGGGGGGAGCGCCCAAACCACCGTGCTTCCGGGGGGAGACGCATGAGGTTGATGGGTCAGACCCTGGTTGTTGTCGGCGGAACGTCCGGCATCGGCCTTGCCACGGCCCACGCCGCCGCGGACGCCGGCGCGCGCGTAGTCGTCGCCGGCAGAAGCCCCGAGAAGCTGGCGCGCGCTGCGGCGGAACTGGGCGACAGGGCGCATGGCGAGCTGGTCGACGCGGCCGACCGCGCAGCCGTGGATGGGTTGTTCGCCCGGACCGGACCGTTCGACCACTTGGTGATCGCCGCCTCCGGCGGCGTGGGCGGGGGCCCGTTCGGGACCCTGAACCGCGACGACCTGGCTAGGGGCTTCAGCGGCAAGTTCTGGGTGCAGTGGCAGTGCGCCCAAGCGGCCCTGTCCTACCTGTCGGGGCGCGGCTCCATCACCTTCATAACTGCCGTCTCGGCGCGGACGGGCAACCCGGGCACGTCGGGCTTGGCCGCGATCAACGGCGCGCTCGGCGCCATGATCCTGCCGCTTGCCCACGAACTCGGTCCTATCCGTGTCAACGCCGTGTCTCCGGGCGTGATCGACACTCCGTGGTGGGGCCGGCAGCCCGCGGGCCTGAGGGAGCGCGTGTTTGAACGCGCCACTGCGACCTCACCCGCCGGCCGGGTCGGCCGAGCCGAGGACGTGGCGGATGCCATCGTCTTCCTGGCCGGGAACGGCTACGTCACGGGGGTCATCCTCGACGTCGACGGTGGCATGCGAGGCGCCGTTCTCCAGTAGCGCGCCAGCAGGCACTCATCATGGCCGTAGGTCTTGGTGGCCAGCGCGGCCAGGACGGAGCCGTTGATCTGGTTCTGTCAGCGCTCGCGCCAGACAACCGAACGTTCCTCATAAGAGCTTGCTGGGTCACGCGTTCTGCATGATCCCGAGCGCAGTGCGGGCGCCTCTTTCGAAGCGTCAGCGCTGGAGGGAAGTGGAGACGGTCTGGTTGTGACGGCGTCGGGGTCGAAGGAGGTCGCGGAGTTCACCGTGCTCGCGGCAGAAGCGGTGGGCAGCGTCGAGGCTCTTGAAGCCGCGCATGCATCGGATACTGCCCTTGATGCCGCGATGGTCCTGTTCCAGCCGATTGTTCAGGTAGGCGCTGGTGCGGTGGCGGACGGTCCTGCCCAGCACGCTGCGGATCGCCCTCGGGTAGGAGCCATGCCCATCCGTCGTCACCCGATCCGGTCGGAAGCCCATGGTCGCCCGCGCCGAGCGGAAGAACGCCTTCGCCGCCTTCATGTCGCGGTGCGTGCTGAGCATCGCGTCGATCAGGTTCCCGTCCCGGTCGATCGCCCGGTAGAGGTAGCACCAGTAGGGCATTGTCACGTTGAAGCGGCTTGGTCTGAGGAAGCAGACCGAGGCAGGCTAGCGGCATGAGCCAGCGACCTGACACTCCGCACGGACACCGCTTCCCGAGGCAGATCATCAGCCACGCGGTCTGGCTTTACCACGTGTTCAGCCTGAGCCTGCGGGA
>CAXTOE010000378.1:0-2047 GCA_964245685.1 uncultured Acetobacteraceae bacterium
CGACGCGGGCGCGGTTCTCGCGCAACAGCGCCGGGTCGTCGCCGGAGGAGACGCTGCAGTTCAGGCTCTCGAACGGACCGGCGGAGACGCCGCCGAGCCGGGTGAAGAAGCCGTGCCGGATGCCGGCGAGCAACGGGCTGGAGAGCAGCGGCGGGGTCATGCGGAGCTCTCCTCGAAACCGGCCTCGAAGCCGGGCGGCACGGCGAGCGAGGGGTGGCACAGCGCCATCGCCTTGAACAGCGTGCCCATGCGGGCCGGATCGGCCAGGCGATGCGCCGCCGCGATCGGGCCGCTTCCCTGCCCGGCCTGCTGTGCCTGTGCCAGTCGCTCGGCCCGCGCGAACAGGCCGAGTTCGCTGAGGAGGCGGCCCTGCGGCACCGGGCCGTGCACCCGCACGCCACCGGCCGCCTCGCGCAGTGCCGGGAAGTCGACGTGGGCGGTGAGATCCGCTTCGCCGGGTGCCACCAGCGGATCGCACGGGGCGCCGTCGCGCAGCGCCTGCAGCGTATCGCCGTAGCCGGCCTCGCCCGGACCGTAATCCAGCAGCAGGGCGGCACCGCCCTGCGTCCGCAGCCGCTCGCCGAGCCAGTCGACGAACGCCAACGCCGCGGCACAGCTCTCGATGCAGCCGCCCTCCGGCACCGCGCGGCGTGCGACCGGACCCGGCGGCGGCCCGGACTCGCGCCAGACCGAGCCGCCCTGCTCGACGTGATGCTCCAGCCATCCGGAGGCGGTGCGGCGGAACTGGCGGATCGGCAGCGCGTCGAGGAACTCGTTGGCGAGCAGGATCAGCGGCCCGTCCGGCAGGCTCGCCACGTCGTCGTGCCAGGCCACGTCCCGTTCGGGCAGCGCTGCCTGCTGCACCCTGCGCAGCCGCGGCGAGGTCTCCAGCAGATGCAGGCGCAGCGCGGCGGAGAAGTCCGGCGCCACCCGCCCGACCAGGCGCAGCGCGTCGGCCATCAGGGTGCCGCGGCCCGGACCGGCCTCGGCCAGGATCACCGGATCCGGCCGACCCATCGACTGCCACACCACGGCTGCCCAGGCGCCCAGGATCTCGCCGAACGCCTGGCTGATCTCCGGCGAGGTGGTGAAGTCGGCGAACGGGTCGCGGCGCGCGTAATAGGCCTGGTTGGCGCGCGCCATGAAGCGGTCGAGGCGTTCCGGCCCGCTCACGACGGACGCGCCGGCCGGATGCGTGCATGCAGGATCAGCCCCAGCCCCGCGATCAGCATCGGCAGCGACAGCAGCTGCCCCATGGTGACGCCGAAGGCGAGGAAGCCGAGGAAGGCGTCCGGCTGGCGGAACAGCTCGCCGATGCCGCGCGCCACCGCGTAGCCGGCGAGGAACAGGCCGGAGAGCAGGCCCGGCCGCGCCCGGATGCGTGGGTCTCGCGCGGCCAGGATCATCACGCAGAACAGCACCAGCCCCTCGAGCAGCGCCTGGTATAGCTCCGACGGATGCCGCGGCAGCGGGTCCACCTCGGGGAAGATCATCGCCCAGGGCAGCGACGGCGGCGCCGGCCGGCCCCACAGCTCGCCGTTGATGAAGTTGGCGATCCGGCCGAGCCCGAGCCCGATCGGCACCACGGTGCAGACGCGATCGGCGAACAGCAGCATCGGCAGCCGCCGCTTGAGCGAGAACAGCACCAGCGCCAGGATCACGCCGAGCGCCCCGCCGTGGAAGCTCATGCCGCCGTGCCAGACCTGCAGGATCGCGGCCGGGTGGGCGAGGTAGCTACCGGGCTGGTAGAACGCGATGTAGCCGAGCCTGCCGCCGAGCACGACACCGAGCGTGGCCCAGGTGAGGAAGTCGTCGACCTCGAGCGGCGAGGCGGCGACCGGCGGCCAGGTCACCAGCCGTCGCATCAGCCGCCAGCCGGCGACCAGGCCGACGATGTAGGCCAGCGCGTACCAGCGTATCGAGATCGGCCCCAGATGCAGCAGCACCGGATCGAACTGCGGGAACATGAGCACGGGCAGCATCGGGCACTCCGCGAGGCAAGGGATCGGGCGAGGGAATGCGGCGCGCCGCGGGATGGGTTCAGAGA
>CAXTOE010000378.1:2057-3370 GCA_964245685.1 uncultured Acetobacteraceae bacterium
ATCGGGCACTCCGGCCAGGCGAGGGTTGGGCAAATGATCGGGCGAGCGATGCGGCGCGCCGCGGAAGGGCTTCAGAGGTGCGGCTCGCCGCGCGCCAGATGCTCGCGGACGTAGCGCGACACGCCGGCCTCGAGCGAGGTGAACTGGCGGTCGTAGCCGGCGGCGCGCAGGCGGCTCATGTCGGCCTGGGTGAAGCACTGATACTGGCCGCGCAGGGGCACCGGCATGTCGATGAACTCGACGGCGCGCGGCCGTCCGGCGGCGTCGCAGACCGCGTGGGCGAGGTCGAGATAGCTGCGCGCAACACCGGTGCCGCAGTTGAACAGGCCGCTGACACGCGGATGGTCGAGCAGCCAGAGCAGGACCTCGACCACGTCGCCGACCCAGATGAAGTCGCGCGCCTGCGCCCCGTCGGCGAGGCCCGGGCGGTCGGCGCGGAACAGCCTGGCCGGACCTCCGGCCGCCACCTCGTCGTACTTCACCTTCACCACCGAGATCATGCTGCCCTTGTGCAGCTCGTTCGGGCCGTAGACGTTGAAGAACTTCAACCCGGCCCATTGCGGCGGCGCCGCCTCGCCGCGTGCCAGGCGCGCCTGCACCTGCAGGTCGAAGGCTTGCTTGGAGAAGCCGTACAGGTTGAGCGGCCGCAGATCGCCGAGCAGCGCCGGATCGTCGCTGAAGCCGCCGGCGCCGGAGCCGTAGGTCGCCGCCGAGGACGCATAGAGAAGAGGCACGCGCGCGCGCGCGCACCAGTCCCAGAGCCGGCGCGGCAGCTCCACGTTGCTCTGCCACACCAGGTCGCCGTCGCGCGCCGTGGTCTCGCTGATCGCGCCGAGATGCACCACCGCCTCGATGCCGCCCGGCCGCGGGCCCGCCCCCTGAGCGGCCAGGAACGCGTCGAGCGCGTCGGGCGCGATGATCCGCTCGGGCGGATGGCGGGCGATGTTGCGCCACTTGTCGCCGCTGCCGAGCCAGTCGACGATGCAGGTCCGCTGCCCCCGCGCCGTCAGCGCCGCCAGCAGGCAGGACCCGATGAAGCCGGCGCCGCCGGTGACGAGGATCATGCGTCCTCCTTACAGGGTCACGGCGTACAGGGCGAGCCAGCGCCCGGGGGCAAATCCGGCGGCGCGCCGGACGGGGATCTTGGCGCGCTTCACGAGCGATACGATATGCATCGGGCATACGGGAGTGATCGTGTCATGGCAGAGAGAGCGAAGTTCTTCGACGACATCGCCGGCGTCGCCGGCGGTGCGTTCTCGGCGATCGCCGGTGTCGGCGAGGAGCTCGGCGCGCTGGTGCGGACCCGCGTCGAC
>CAXTOE010000379.1:0-3365 GCA_964245685.1 uncultured Acetobacteraceae bacterium
CGGCAGGCCGAGATGGTCGGGGATGTTCCACGCCTCGCGCACGGTGCGGGCAGGCCGGAAGCCGGCGCGGAGGTAGCAGCCGATGGCGCGCGGGTGGTCGGCGGTACAGGTGTTGACCCGGATCATGCCCGGTCCTGGACCAACCTGCGACCAGGCCTGGTCGATCGCGGCGCGCAGGAAGGCGGTGCCGAGGCCGCTGCCGATCAGATGCGGCATCAGGCCGAAATAGCCGATATTGACGTCGCGACCGCCGCCGAGCCGGCCGTCGAGCTCGAAGAAGCCGCCGGGTTCGCCGCCACGATACAGCACGTGCAGCGAGATCTGCGGATCGCGCAGCAGCGCCTCGATCTCGGCGTCCGGCGCCAGCCGACGCAGCCACCAGCAATAGTCGCGCCCGACCGAGCCATACAGGTAGCGGTAGAAGCCGACGGTCGGGATGGTCACGCGCACCAGGTCGCAGTCCGGCGGCAGCGGACGCCCGGGCTGCTCGGGCCTCGCGGTCATGCGCAGGAAGGTCACGTCGACCATGATCCGGCTGATGCCGTCGGCCTGGAGTGCGCCCGATGGCGTCGCCCGGGTCTGCCAGCCCTGCGTGTGCTCGACCATGCGGACTCTCCGGCTGCCGATCGTCCCGCCCGGGATCGTCCCTGCCGCCCGCGGCGCGGTCAAGGCGGGTGCGCCCCGGGCGTGAGGAGCTTAATCGTCCAGGAAGGAACGCAGTTTCCGGCTGCGGCTGGGATGCTTGAGCTTGCGCAGCGCCTTGGCCTCGATCTGGCGGATGCGCTCGCGGGTCACGTTGAACTGCTGCCCGACCTCTTCCAGCGTATGGTCGGTGTTCATGCCGATGCCGAAGCGCATGCGCAGCACCCGCTCCTCGCGCGGTGTGAGCGAGGAGAGCACGCGGGTTGTGGCCTCCCGCAGGTTGGTCTGGATCGCGGCGTCCAGCGGGATCACCGCGGTCTTGTCCTCGATGAAGTCGCCGAGATGGCTGTCCTCCTCGTCGCCGATCGGGGTCTCGAGGCTGATCGGCTCCTTGGCGATCTTGAGCACCTTGCGCACCTTCTCGAGCGGCATGCCGAGCTTCTCGGCGAGCTCCTCGGGTGCCGGCTCACGGCCGATCTCGTGCAGCATCTGGCGCGAGGTGCGCACCAGCTTGTTGATGGTCTCGATCATGTGCACCGGGATGCGGATGGTGCGCGCCTGGTCGGCGATCGAGCGGGTGATCGCCTGGCGGATCCACCAAGTCGCGTAGGTGCTGAACTTGTAGCCGCGGCGATACTCGAACTTATCGACCGCCTTCATCAGCCCGATGTTGCCCTCCTGGATCAGGTCCAGGAACTGCAGCCCTCGGTTGGTATACTTCTTGGCGATCGAGATCACCAGCCGCAGGTTGGCCTCGATCATCTCCTTCTTGGCGCGCGCGCTGTCGCGCTCGCCGCGCGAGACGGTGGAGTAGACGCGGCGGAACTCGACGATCGGCAGCCCGGCGTCCTGCGCCACCGCCGCCACCTTGCCGCGCAGGTCGACGATGTCGGCCGCGTGGCGGGCGACGAAGTTCTTCCAGGCCTTGCCCGGCAGGCCGGCCGCCATGTCCATCCAGCCCGGGTCGAGCTCGTGGTTGCGGTACTTCACCAGGAAGTCGTCGCGGGAGACCTTGGTGCTCTCGGCGAAGCGCAGCATGCGGCCTTCCAGCCCGTTCAGCCGCTGGCTGATCTGCTTGAGCTGCAGCACCAGCTCCTCGATCCGGTTATTGTGCAGCCGCACCTGCTCGACCTTGCCGACCAGCTCCTCGCGCAGCTTCTCGTAGCTCTTCTCGGAGCGCTCGTTGACCTCCTCGCCCGACGTGATGCTGTCCAGCCGGCGGGTCTGCATCTTGTGCAGCTTCTTGTAGAGCGCCTCGATCTCCTCGAACTGCAGCAGCACCTCGGGCTTGAGCTTCTCCTCCAGCGCGGACAGCGAGAGGTTGGCGCCCTCGGCCTCGGCCTCCTCGTCGATCTCGGCCGGGGTCTCGAATGCCTCCTCGCCGCCGGCACCGACCTCCCCGACGCCGGCTTCCCCGGCGCCCTCGCCGGCGATGGTGCCGGACTGGGTGGCTTCCAGGTCGATGATGTCGCGCAGCAGCATCTGGCCGACCTTGAGCCGGTCGTGCCAGGAGATGATGGCGCGGAAGGTCAGCGGGCTCTCGCACAGGCCGCCGATCATCTCGTCGCGGCCGGCCTCGATCCGCTTGGCGATGGCGATCTCGCCCTCGCGCGACAGTAGCTCCACCGAGCCCATCTCGCGCAGGTACATGCGCACCGGGTCGTCGGTGCGGCCGAGGCTCTCCTCGTCGACGTTGCCGGTCTGCTCCTCCTCGGCGTCCTCCTTCTTCTCCTCGCGGGGCGCCTCGCCCTCCTCGCTGTCCTCGTTCTCCACCACCTGTATGCCCATCTCGCTGAGCGTGGCCATGACGTCCTCGATCTGCTCCGACGACATCTGGTCGGGCGGCAGCACCGCGTTCAGCTCGTCGAACGTGATATAGCCCCGCTCCCGGCCACGCGCGATCAGCCGCTTGACGGCGGCTGACTGCGTGTCGAGCAGGTTGGAGTCGGCATCCTGCTCGCTGGTGGTCACTTCCGTGCTCGCGGCCGTCTTTGTCGCCATCGCCTACCCAACTCCACCAAGTGCTGCCGGAACCCGGCCGCCGTCGAACCGGCAGGAGCCAGCGCGGGCCGCCGCCTCGTTCAACCCCATTCGTCCTCGTCCGCCTGCTCGCCGGCACGCAGCGCCGCGCAGACCTTGCACAGCGCCTCCATGCGGCGGGCCGACGGCGCGTCCCTACGTTCGTTCCATTCCCGGACCGCCGCGTCCCTCTCCTGCACCAGCCGGTCGAAATTCAGCAGGCCGAAGAAATGCCACCAGCGCGCTTCCACCTCTGCCGGCATGTCCGATGGATCGACCTGCTCGGCGAGCGGCAGAGGCCCTGCGCCGAGAACCGCACCGATCTGCGCCGATAATCCGGTCCGTGTCAGGTGGTCCATCAGGCCTTGCGAGTCAAGCGGAGGTGCGGCATGGTCATCGACCTGCGTGATCTGCGCTTCATCGAAATGAGCGCGTGCATCGAAACGATTGCCGGGAATGTGGGCCTGCGCCACCCATCCGACCATATGCTCACGCAGCGCACGCAGGTCATCGGGAAGATCCAGCGTGCAGAACGCCTCCTCGACGTCGGGCAGCAACTCCGGGTGGCGCAGCAGGATCGCGGTCAGGATGCGCAGGCGCTCGCGACGCACCCCCTCCTGCCGCACGCCCTGCGGCTCCGGCGCACGTCGCGGCTCGCCGGCGGCCCAAGTGCCCAGCTGGGCCACGTTCGGGCGGCCGCCGCT
>CAXTOE010000380.1:0-1476 GCA_964245685.1 uncultured Acetobacteraceae bacterium
CCGCCGGCGGCAGCGACACCCTGTCGCGCGGCCGGGCCGAGTTCGCCGCGGCCGAGGAGCTGGACCGCGCGGACGGCGCCTGGTGGTCGCCCGACAGCACCATGCTGCTCTACGAGGAGGCCGACAGCAGCGCGGTCGAGAGGCACTTCATCGCCGACCCGGAGCATCCGGCGTCGGCTCCGGTCGAGTTCCGCTACCCACGCGCCGGCACCGCCAACGCCCGGCTGCGGCTCGGCCTGATCGGGCGCGGCGGCGGGGCCACGCGCTGGGTCGACTGGGACAGCGCGGCCTATCCCTACCTCGTCCGGGTGGTCTGGCCGCAGAGCGGCAGGCTGTCGCTGGTGGTGCTGAACCGGGCGCAGACCGAGCAGCGTGTGCTCGCCGTCGATCCGGCGACCGGGCACGCCAGCACCCTGCTGACGGAGCGCGATCCGGCCTGGATCAACATCTCGCCCGGCCTGAACTGGCACGCCGGGGCGCTGCCGCGCTGGCTGCCCGACGGCTCCGGCTTCCTCTGGGCGGCGGAGGTCGATGATCGCTGGCGGCTGGAGCTGCGCCACGCCGATGGCAGCCTCGACCACGCGCTCACCGGCGCCGACCTGCCCTTCCTGTCGCTCGAGGACCTCGACGCGCGGAGCGGGACCGTGACGGTGCTGGCCGATCCGGACCGGCTCGGCGCCGGGCTCTACCGCGTCTCGCTGCGCACCGGTATCGCGACGCCGCTCGCCACCGAACCCGGCCTGCACGATGCGCGCTTCGCCGAGGACGGCCACGCGATCTTCACCGACGCCTACGAGGGTGCCGACGGCAGTGCGGCGACGCGGGTCCGCGACGCCTCCGGGCGCCTGCTGGGCACGCTGCCCAGCGTGGCCGAGGCGCCGCCGCTGGCGACCCACGTCGCCTTCACCGCCGCGGGTCCGCGCGGGCTGGACGCCCTGGTCATCCGCCCCGACGGGTTCGCGCGCGGACGGCGCTACCCGGTGATCCTGTCGGTCTATGGCGGACCGGCGGTGAAGATGGTGCAGCGCGCGCCGCGCCGCTACCTCGAGGAGCAGTGCCTCGCCGACCACGGCTTCGTCGTGGTGGCGCTCGACGGACGCGGCACGCCCGGTCGCGGCCATGACTGGGAGCGCGCGACCAGGGGCGACCTCATCGACCTGCCGCTGCGCGACCAGGCGGAGGGGCTGCAGGCGCTGGCACGCCGCTATCCGGAGATGGATCTCGGCCGCACCGGCGTCACCGGCTGGTCGTTCGGC
This sequence comes from uncultured Acetobacteraceae bacterium, assembly GCA_964245685.1. Classification (GTDB taxonomy): domain Bacteria; phylum Pseudomonadota; class Alphaproteobacteria; order Acetobacterales; family Acetobacteraceae; genus Lichenicoccus. Next base: position 1,257 of record CAXTOE010000380.1, read on the forward strand.
GGCTACTTCACCGCGATGGCGACGATCCGGCGGCCCGAGCTGTTCCGCGCCGGCGTCGCCGGTGCCCCGGTGGTGGACTTCGCGGACTACGACACCGCCTACACCGAGCGCTATCTCGGCCTGCCGTCGCAGGATCCGGAGGGCTACCGCGTCAGCAACGTGCTGACCTATGCCGCCTCGCTGTCACGGCCGCTGCTGCTGCTGCACGGACTGACCGACG
>CAXTOE010000380.1:1530-3347 GCA_964245685.1 uncultured Acetobacteraceae bacterium
ACAACGTGTATTTCGAGAACACGGTCAAGCTCACCCAGGCGCTGATCGCGGCGGGACGGCCTTATCGGCTGCTGCTGCTTCCCGGCACCCACATGCTGTCGGACCCGAAGCTGCGGGCGCAGGTGGCGGAGGCGCGGGCGGCGTTCCTCGCCGAACAGCTCCGCGGATCCGCACCGCCGCGCTGATCGTGCGAGGCTCGCGGCTGGGGACGCGGTAGCCTCGGGGCAGGATGGCGAGGAGACGACATGGCATCGAACCCGGATCTGCCGCCGCAGCTCACCATGTCGCTCGGCGGCGAGGGCGTGCCGTTCACCGTGCAGGCGGAGGGCCGCCAGATGCCGCACGACGAGGCGGTCGCATCGGGGCTGCTCGACCTGCCCGACGAGCCGGGCATGGTGCGGATGCCGATCAGCATCAACGTGATGATCCCCGGCCACCTGCTGCAGCCGCCGGCGCCTGCCGCCGGCGCTGCGGCGAACCCGCCATCGGCAGGAGCCGCCGGGGAAGCCACGCCGCGACGCCGGAGCACCGATCCGGCCGCGGCCGAGAAGATCGCCGCGAGCTTGCGCAGCGCGGCCGCGCCCGACGGAGCGGCCTCGTTCCGGAACATGCTGAGGGCGACGCAACCTAGGCGCCGCCCGATCGGCTCGGACGGCTGACGCCTAACGTTCCGGCCCGGCGGCCTCGCTCGCCAGCACCGAGCGGATCCTGGAGGCGAGCGTTTCCATCGCGAACGGCTTGACCAACACGTGCATGCCCGGCTCGAGCTGGCCGTGGCCGACCACCGCGTTCTCCGCGTAGCCGGTGATGAACAGCACCTTCAGCGCCGGACGGGTGCGGCGTGCGGCATCAGCCATCTGCCGTCCGTTCAGCCCACCCGGCAGCCCGACGTCGGTGATCAGCAGGTCGATGCGCGCGTTCGACTGCAGCAGCCGCAGGCCCTGTGCGCCGTCCGCCGCCTCCATGGTGGCGCAGCGCAGCTCCTGCAGCACCTCGGTGATCAGCATGCGCACCGTCGGCTCGTCGTCGACCACGAGGACCGTCTCGTCGGCGGCCGGGTGCGGCAGCGGCGCCGGGCCGCTCGGCGCGGGCTGCTCCAGCAGCTGTCCACGGTGACGCGGCAGGTAGATGCTGATCGTGCTGCCCTCGCCCGGCTTGGAGGCGATCCGCACCTGGCCGCCGGACTGCTTGGCGAAGCCGTAGATCATCGACAGGCCCAGCCCGGTGCCCATGCCGATCGGCTTGGTGGTGAAGAACGGATCGAAGGCGCGCGCGATCACCTCCGGCGTCATGCCGCTGCCGGTGTCGGTCACGCGGATCACGACGTAGTCGCCGGGCGGCAGCTCGCGCGCACGCGCATCGTCCTCGTCGAGCACGGTGTTCGCGGTGCCGACCGTCAGCAGGCCGCCATCCGGCATCGCGTCGCGCGCGTTGATGCACAGGTTGAGCAGCGCGTTCTCCAGCTGGTTGGGATCGACCAGCGCCAGCCAGAGGCCCGCGGTGCCGACCACCTCGACGGTGATCTCGGGCCCCGTGGTCCGCCGGATCATCTCCTCCATGCCGGCCACCAGCCGGTCGACCCGGGTGGGCGTGGGGTCCAGCGTCTGCCGGCGCGAGAAGGCGAGCAGGCGGTGCGTCAGGGCGGCGGCGCGCTTGGCCGCGCCCTGTGCGGCCAGGACGTAGCGGTCGACGTCGCCGGTCCGGCCCTGGGCCACGCGGGCCTTCAGGAGGTCGAGGCTGCCGGTGATGCCGGTGAGCAGGTTGTTGAAGTCGTGCGCCAGGCCGCCGGTGAGCTGCCCCACGGCCTCCCTCTTCTG
>CAXTOE010000381.1:0-3322 GCA_964245685.1 uncultured Acetobacteraceae bacterium
GGTTACTGCAATGGTTCCAGACCTACGAGTACGTGCGCAACTTCCTGTCGCGCTACGCCTGGATGCGCGTCGGCGGCCTGCTGCTGATCTCCGGCGCGTTCGCCTGCTACCGACGCCGGGCGCTGCTGGCCGTGGGCGGCTTCGACCCGGACTGCCTGGTCGAGGACTACGAGCTGACCCACCGGCTGCGCGATCATGCCGGACGGCGCAGCGAGGTATGGCACACCGGCGTCGTCGGCACCGCGCGCGCACGCACCGATGCCCCGAGCACCGCCGGCTCCTTCCTGCGGCAGCGGCGCCGCTGGTTCGGCGGCTTCCTGCAGACGCAGCTCTGGTACCGGCACATGGTCGGCAACCCGCGCTATGGCCGGCTCGGCACCGCGATGCTGCCGGTCAAGGCGATCGACACGCTGCAGCCGCTCTACGGGCTGACCGGCGTGGTGCTGCTGTTCGGCTACCTCGCCGCCGGCCGGATCGGCATCGTGCGGCTGATCGCCGAGGCGATCGGGGTCAAGATCGTCCTCGACCTCGCCTTCCACGTCTGGTCGCTGCGGGTCTACCGGCGCTGGATCGGCGCGTCACCCGGCACGCGCCTGCTCCCGGCGATCCTGGCGGCGTTGCTGGAGCCGTTCAGCTTCCAGCTGCTGCGGCATTCCGGCGCGGCACTTGGCTGGATCGCGTTCCTGCGCGGCACCCGATCCTGGGGTGTCCAGGAACGGCTGGGCGTCGGCAGGACGAGACCGAGCAAAGCCGCCGGCCCCTGACCCCCAGCGCTCCGACATGTCGGGGTCTGGGGCCTCAGGCCCCAGCGGGTCCAGGGCAGAGCCCTGGCCTCACCCGATCCGGCAGCGACGCCGGTCCTCCCGGACGCCCATCCGCCCATCCGAGGCAGCCGCTCATCAGCCGGGCGAGTGCGAGCACCTGCGGATGCTCAAGCATGGTGCCGTGGGCGCCGGGAAAGTCGTAGCTGAGCAGCGATCCGGTGACGACTTTCGCCCAGCCCGGCCGAAGGTTCAGCTGCTTTGGACGCCGGGCCTGGAACAGCGCCACGGTTCCCGGGTAGAGGCGCGGCCGATAGGCGTCGGCGGCAGGCTGCATGATCTCGCCCAAGGTGAAGGGCTGGCTCTCCATGACCGAGCGCCAGGGTGCACGCGACAGGATGCGCCGGTAGGCGGAGCCGGCATGTGCGGCGAAGTAGCGCCAGCGCGTGCCCCTGCCGGCGCGCAACGTGGCGACGAGGTGGTGGCGGAGCCTGGCGAACTCGACCGCGGGAGTGCCGACGCGCTGGAAATCGACCGGGTTCTGCGCGTCGATCAGGCACAGCAGCGGCACCAACTGGCCGGCATCCATCAGCTGCGACGCCACCTCGTAGGCCAGCACGCCCCCGGCGCAGTAGCCGCCGAGGAAGTAGGGCCCGTCGGGCTGAAGCGTGCGCAGCGTCCGCACCAGGTGACGCGCGATGGTCTCGAGGTCAGGCTGGGGTCCCACCTCCTGGAGCTCGGCGGGGTTCAGCGTCACGCCGAGGAAGGGCTGGTCGGAGCCGAGCGCCCGCGACAGCGGCAGGAACATCGGTCCGCCGTCGATCCAGAACAGCGGCGGCCGCGAGCCTTCCGGCTGGATCGCGGCCACCAGCGGCAGATCCGTCTCGCTCTCGGCCTGGTCCAGCACTGCGGCCATGCTGGCGACCGTGGGCGACTGGAACAGCGCGGCCAGGGTGAGCCGCCGGTCGAACTGCGCCTCGATCCGCACCAGCAGCGTGACGGCCTGGAGCGAGTCGCCGCCAAGGTCGAAGAAGCTGTCGTGCCGGCGCACGTCGTGGAGACCGAGAAGCTCCTCCCACAGCGCGGCCAGCTGACACTCGCGCGGGCCGATGGGAGGGGCGTCGTCCGATCCTGCGGCGGGCTGGTCCGGCTTGGGCAGGGCGTTGCGATCCAGCTTCCGGCTCGGCGTCAGCGGCAGGGCCGGGAGCGGGAGGTAGCGCGCCGGGACCATGTAGTCCGGCAGCTCGCATCGCAGGAACGCGCGCAGCTGCTTCAGCTCCGGCAGCTCGCCGGTCCGTGTCACGAGGTAGGCCGCCAATGACAGCTGTCCGGAGGCGTCAGGCCACGCCTTCACCGCGGCCGACAGCACGTCGGGGTGGCGCTCGAGCACGCCCTCGATCTCCTGCGCCTCGATCCGGAAGCCGCGTATCTTGATCTGGCTGTCGGCGCGAGCGAGCCATTCGATCGCACCGTCGAGACGGCGCCGGACCAGGTCGCCGGTGCGGTAGACGCGCTCTCCCGCCGTGAACGGGCTGTCGAAGAACCGCTCCGCGGTCAGCGCGGGATTGCCGCGATAGCCGCGTGCCAAGCCGATGCCGCCGATCAGCAGCTCGCCGACGATCTCGTCCGGCACCAGGGCGCCGCGCTGATCCACCACGTAGGCCCGGGTGTTGTCGATCGCGTGGCCGACCGGAACCGGATCCTGCCCCGGGGAGACCCTGTGGGTCGTCGACCAGATGGTGGTCTCGGTGGGTCCGTACAGGTTCCACAGCGCAGCGCAGCGCGGCAGCAGCCGGTCCGCGAGGTCGCGCGGCAGCGCCTCGCCGCCGCACAGGATGCGCAGTTCCGGATCACCCGGCCAGCCGGTCTCGAGCAGCCCGCGCCAGGTGGCCGGCGTCGCCTGCATCACGGTGCAGCGCGACCGCTGCAGCAGGGCCGCCAGCCGCCTCGGGTCGAGGGCGACGTCGCGGGCGGCCAGCACGAGGCGGCCGCCGCTCAGCAGCGGCAGGAATAGTTCGAGCACGGCGATGTCGAACGAGACGGTGGTCACCGCGAGCAGCGAGTCGGTGCCATTGAAGCCCGGCTCGCGCCGCATCGCGGCGAGCAGGTTGATGACCGCGCGATGCGGCACCTCGACGCCCTTAGGCCGTCCGGTGGAGCCCGAAGTGTAGAGGACGTAGGCAAGGCCCGCGGGATCCGTTCCGGTATCGGCCGCCACCGCGAGGTCCCGGACGGGATCGGCCTCCTCGGCGAGGACGATCCGGGCGTCGGTCTGCGGCAGCCTCGCCTGCAGCGCACGCGTCGTCAGCAGCACCGTCGGGCGGGCATCCTCGGTGATCAGCGCCAGCCGGGCCGGCGGGATCGCCGGATCCAGCGGCAGATAGGCGGCGCCGGTCCTGAGGATCGCGAGCAGTCCGGCGACCATGTCGTGCGACCGATCGAGGCACAGCGCCGCCACCGTTCCGGGACCGGAACCGGAGGCGGCGAGGCAGGCCGCCAGCTGGCGCGACCTGCGGTCCAGCTGGCGATAGCTCCAGACCCGGCCCTCGAACTCGACCGCC